>NZ_PJBS01000181.1 GCF_002836055.1 Psychroflexus sp. MES1-P1E | reverse complement strand
TGCATATGAAATGATGTTTTTAGTTCCGCCATCATTGGTAGAAAGATACCAAACAGCTGATGATTTCGGTAACCCAAAAGAAGATAAAAGGTTTATACATCTAGAAAAATATAAGAATTTTGGAATTAACGTTTGGGATGGAACAAGTGCTGATTTAAGAACTGAATACGTAGTGGATTTAAACTCACATAAATTATTGCAATATGAATCCTGTAGAGGTTTAGAAGGTTGGACAGTTATTAATCTTGATTTTGATAAGTTCATTGAATTTAAGATGCAAACATTTACAGAAGAAGAGACTAACGAATTAGCACTTGAATCATTAGAGGAAAAAAGAAAAAGATTTGTGTATTTATGGGCATTAATACCTATGACAAGAGCAATTGACACACTTGTTATTACATTAAAAAATAAGGATAGTTATATTTCAAAAATATTACGTGAAATTTATGAAGAAAATCCAGATTTCATAGAGTGGATAGAATGAAAACTACACACAGCAAAGTATATAAATCATTGGTAATAAAGTCATTAAATCAAATGAAGTACATATAATAAAGCAAGTAATAAACTGAAAATGAAGTGCTTTTAAATGCCCAACGCTTCATATACAAACCGTTGGGCATAATAAAAAATAATGGCAAGTCTTATCTGGAATAGAGATTCTCAAGAAGCAATTAACAACCCATATGAATATGCGGTTGAAGAGCAATTTATTCGCGAAGCCAATAATGTGGTTTCAAAACTAGAAAGCACAATATTAAAAAAGAAGACTTTTTTTCTTAATGACAAAAGCCTTGACAAGGCTACTTGGATGCTTCAAAATGATGTGTTATTTGCATTTAAAGACTCTTTATATTCATTGAAACTAAAAAAACATAGAATTGTAGGGCCACTTTTACGAGTAATGTACGAGAACAATCATCTTATTGTATATTTGAATAACAACCATGTAAATTCTCAAAAAACATTATCTGAATGGTATGATAATAAATCTCCTAGACATTTTGAATATCGTAAATTAATAAAAGAAACAGAAGGCGAAGAGCAATCTGATTTTTTAAACAAACAATACCAAGCCTATTCAAAATTTACACACAGAACCTACTTAAGTCTATTGTACAATTATGCACGAGAAGGCAATCCTCAATTGGATCAACAATCGACTAAAAAGGATTTCAAAATCTGGTATGATGAAAGCTGGCCATTAAGACAGTCAATTTCAATGTATTATGCGATTTTGGGAATGTTTGGTAAAGAAATGATTAAAAACTTGAAGTGTTATGGCGTTTTAGAAAGAGAAGAAGTTGATGAAATATGGAATTCTTCAATGGAGCAAGAACAAGTACAGTTTGGAGAACTTACTGCTAAAGCAAAAGAAATGCTAGGAATTGAATAAAGACTATGCCCAACAATGGCTATACGTAATGCGGGTTTTCTGCTAAACGAAAGAACAGTGCATTTAATGAAGTCCGCCAATACTTTAATTTGGTGTTTAAAGTGAATAAATTAAAAACAAAATATAAACTCTTGGCTACGTGCAAATTTGAAAACTCCACTTTTCAGATCCCACACTACATATAGCCAAGCGTTGTCCTTCATTAAATCCGAACTATAAATGAAAATAGAAAAAGTAAAAAACTACAATCAAAAAATCTTAGCAATTCTCGGAACACTTGCTATTATCTTAGTTATCGTTTCAACTTTAGGAATAGGTGGAATAGCAATTTCGGAGTTTATGAGGTTTAACAGTTATGATGATACTGAAACTGGAATTCTTTCAGATGAGAAAATTGAGGAACTACAAAAAGAAAATAAAAGAGAGCAAGTTATTTCGTATCAAAACCCACAACTGATTGACACTATAAATTCTGTTTACATAATTCCTGTTTCTCATAAGAATCTGAATGAAGCAGAAGATATTAATGGTCTTTTGAATATAAGAAAATCATCAAGCAGTAGTTATGAAGCGAGTGACAGTAGATATTCAAGACAATATTACGGAGCATATAACAATCTGATTATTTACAATCAAGACAATGACTTGACAAATAAATTATTTAATAAAAGAGTTAACTTCAATAATATTGATGTAGAATATTTTTCTGATGAAATTCTTTTACTTTTTAAAGTTGCTGAAAAAGATACATATAAAGATGGAGTAATTAATTTATCGGATTTTAAATCACTTTATATATATTCATTAAACGAAAAGAAATTAAAGAAAATTAAAAATTCAGAAATGGATATAGTTTCTTATAAGTTCTTAAATCAAAGTAAAGATTTGATTATAAGTTTCGGAATTGACAAAAACAATGACGGAAAATACGAGGATGTAAACGAACCGACTTTAATTAAAAAATATAATTATAAAACAGGAAAACTAACTGACATTATTGGAGAAAAAACAAATTCCGAACTTCAGAAAATGTTAGAAGGAACTGAAAAATAACGAAAGCACAACAATGGCTATAATTAATGCGGGTTTGGGTGCTTAATCCAAAGTTTAGAGCTTTAGACGAAGACCGCCAAATCTTTTTGATTTGGCTTTACAATAAAAAAGATAAAACAAAATAAAAAGTTTTGGCTAAGTGCTTAATCGGAAATTCAGTTATTTTAATTTCCGTACTAACCATAACCGAGAAGTTGTACGCAAGTCAAAAAAACAAAATTGAATGGAAATACCCTCTACTGAATGGATTATTTTTGGGAATTTAGCAATTGGAATAGGAACTTTTACATTGGCTATAGTTTTAGGAATTATCGGTATTATATCTGCAAAAAAAGGAAGAAAAATTCATATCGCCGATAAAAGACAAGAATGGGTATCAACTTTTAGAAACTATGTCTCAGAAGTTATGACTCTTCAGCAGCAACATAGCTTGATTATTAAAGACTGCAGCATAGGAGAATTAGATGCTTTGATGAAAGAACTAAATATGGCCTCAAACAAAATCAGATTTATGTTTGACCCTTCTGATAATAGACGTGATAAACTTGAGGATTTATTCGCCGCCATATCAAAAGATTTTACGAACAAAAACTATGAGAATTTGGCAGAAAAACAATACCAAATTATTCAGATTACGGACTCAATAATAAGTAATCAAAGGGAAAAAATTATTGAGCTTGATAATTCTGAACCTATAATCTAATCAGATAAAAAAAGACCTGCGTACAACAATGCCTATAATTAATGTGGAGTCTGGGTTTTTACGTCGAAGGTCTGTGTATATTTATGAAGTCCGCTAAATATAAAATTTGGCGTTTATAGAAGAAAAATAAAAGCAAAATATTTATATTTAGCTCAGTAATAAACCGAAACGTAGGTGCTTTTCAACTGCCCAACGTTTCTTATACTAACCGTTAGGAATAATATGAAAAAACCGACAAACTAAATGGCGATATTTGAATTATTTTCTAAAAGACAAAAAAGATTGAGAGGAGAATTTCCTAAAATCTACACTTATGATAGTATACCTGAACATTTGAGAGTTCAAATCGTTCACATAATAAAAGATGCTATTGGAGTTGTGATACATGGACGTAAAAATGAACCTGAAGAAGTATATGAATTCATTCACCAAACTCTTTGTCGTGAGTACGGAATCTTTAGTTTAGGAGACCGATATAGAAAAAATGATGAAGACAATGTTTTAAACTTCCTTTTAACCACTAAAAATAATGAAAAGGTAATTGACGTAATTGAACTTTCATTTAAATATATAGATAGAATTATAAAACCCTCATATGATGAATACGAGTTGAATACAAGAGTTGAAATAAAACCAGACGAAGCAATTGAAGAATTAAATGAAAGGTTCAAAGAACATGGAATTGGTTATTCATTTGACGGAAGTGAAATTATAAGAGTCGATTCAACTTACGCACATGCTGAAATCACTAAACCAACAATTTCCTTATTATGGAACACTAAATTTGATGGAGCTAATGAGGAATATTTAAAAGCACATGAACATTATAGGCATGGAAGAAACAAAGAGTGTTTAACAGAGTGTCTGAAAGCTCTTGAAAGCACAATGAAAATAATTTGCTCTGAAAAAGGATGGAATTATAAACAAACTGACACAGCAAAAACTTTAATTCAAATTTGTTTTGAAAATCAATTAGTACCGACTTTTACCCAGAATCAATTTACCTCTTTAAAGAGTTTACTTGAAAGTGGAATTCCTACAATTAGGAATAAATTAGGAGGACATGGACAAGGCCAAACACAGCAGATAGTAGATGATGAAATGACTCGCTATGGTTTGAATTTAACTGGAACAAATATTATTTTTTTAATTGAACAAAGCGGAATAAAATAAATACTGTGCCTAACAAAGTACTGTGGTAAAAAACAAGTAAAATCTCATTAATTTTTCACCAAAGTACTTCTATAGGTGTCATCATATATTAATCCTGATTTTGCTATGGCAAATGCCTGTTTTAATAGCTTATTACACACCGCAATAAGTGCTAATTTTTTACTCTTACCTTTTGC
>NZ_PJBS01000180.1 GCF_002836055.1 Psychroflexus sp. MES1-P1E | reverse complement strand
ATAATTTAAGAAAACTCACGAATCGAATAAAATAATAGGAATTATATTGACAATTTTACTTCTGGTTTCTTGTAAGAATTCGGAAAAAACAGAAATGGAAAATAATTCTGAATCTAAAAATGAACTCACTCAAACGGAATTAATAAAAACTGAATCCAATCAGAACGAATTAATTATTCAAGAAATACTTGATTTACCAAATCTTTAATGGATTTATCATCCAGAATCTAAAGAAAGATTACCTGTAAAAATGTTGGAATCGGACTTGATTAAGAAAACTTTCAATCTTTATAAATTCGGACAAAAGGTTAGAATACTTTCAACGTTGGAATTAAAAAAAGAAGGAATCAATGACTATGTCGTAATTGACAAATTAGAAGTTAAAAAAGATACGACTGATTTTGAAATATCATATAAAATTGAAGGAGCAGGTTCTGGTGGAAAATTTGTCAAAGAAAACGGAGAATGGAAAGTACTCGACTATTCTGTTTGGGAAAATTAAAAACTATGCACAACAATGGCTATAATTAATACGGGTTCGGTGCTTAACCCAAAGTTTAGAGCTTGTAACCAAGTCCGCCAAATCTTTTGATTTGGTTTTAAAAATGAAAAGATAAAACAAAATAAAAAGTTTTGGCTAAGTGCTTAATCGAAAGTTCACTACTTTTAATTTCCGTACTAACCATAGCCTAAACGTTGGCAACAAGCTGAAAAAAAATCCTGAATGAATCAAAATCTGGAACAAATATTTGAATTAGAAACTGCCGAAAAATACAACGAGGCGTATTCTGAATATCAAAAACTGATTTCCGAAAATAATGCGGATTTTGAAACGTGGAAATATTATTTTTTCTTTTTGTGGTCTATGCTTGAAGATGTTAATGGACAATTTAAGAAAGATGTTGATTTACGAACTGAATTGGAATCTGAATTAAAAAATGGACTGAATAAATACTCGGAATTGGCTGAATTTAATTTTATTGCTGGATATACGATTTCAATTTTTCCTTACGAATTTGGAGATTACGAGGAATTGGAAATTAAAGGAAAAGAAATGCTGAAAAAAGCGTTTGAATTGGAGCAATCTAATCCGATATACAAAATGGTTTATTTAGGTTCAAAAAATCTGAATGACAGAGAACAGAGTTTATATAAAAAAGCTTGTGATGAATCGAAAATTATTTTAAAAACAAAATATAGTGGAAAAGGATTATTGAACGAATATTATAATCAAGTATTTAATCGTGAATAAAAAAAGCCTGATTGCCAACACCGTGTAAAAAAAATTGCTGGTAAAAGCCTACTTACGAAAATCCTCGCGGATTTTCTTGGTTTGTGTTTTATTTACTAACTTCATTGCTTAAAACACGCAACAAACCATATACAACAACGTTGTGCGTCATACCCAAGCAACACTCAAAAAATTGAAAACTGAAAATGAAAATGAAAATGAAAATGAAAATTAAAACTGTAAGAGTAGAAAACTTTAGAGCTTATAAAAAAGAAACTACATTTGAACTGAACGATTTGAATGTAATTGTTGGGAAAAATGATATTGGAAAATCCACTATTTTAGAAGCATTGGATATTTTCTTTAACGAAAACAAAGGGACAATAAAAATTGACAAAGATGATGTCAATAAAAAATGTAAAGCAGAAGGAAATACAGAAACAAAAATTAGTGTTGTATTTGAGGAATTACCTGAAGCATTAACAATTGATGCGACAAATCCAACAACTCTTGAAAGTGAGTATTTATTGAAATCAGATAATACACTTGAAATAGTAAAAAAATATCCAAACGCTGGAAAAGAAAAAGTTTTTATAAAAGCTAATCACCCAACGAACGCATTTTGCAGTGACCTTTTGTTAAAGAAAAATCCAGAATTAAAAAAACTACTTACAGAAGGAATTGAATGTGAGGACAAAACTAAAAATGCAACAATTAGAAAAGCATTATGGAATCACTTTTCAACAGATTTACAACTAAATGAAATTGAAATAGAGATAGCGAAATTAGATGCTAAAAACACTTGGGAACAGTTAAAGAAGCATATGCCACTTTATTCATTATTTCAATCTGATAGAAAAAATAGCGATGGAGATAGCGAAGTACAAAATCCAATGAAATTAGCTGTTGAGGAAATACTAAAAAATGCAGAATTAAGGGAAAGTCTTAACAAAGTAGCACAAGAAGTTGAAAAGAAATTAATTGAGGTTTCAAATAAAACTCTTGAAAAGTTAAATGAAATGAATCCTGAAATAGCAGAAAGTTTAACACCTATAATTCCAAGTCCAGAAAGTTTGAAATGGGCAGATGTTTTCAAAAGTGTTTCAATAACTGGAGATGAAGACATTCCTATAAACAAAAGAGGAAGTGGAGTTAAAAGACTAATTTTATTAAATTTTTTCAGAGCAGAAGCGGAAAGAAGACAAAGAGAAACTAATGTTCCAAGTATAATTTATGCTATAGAAGAACCCGAAACTTCTCAACACCCAAATCATCAAAGAAAACTAATTCAAGCTTTTATCGAATTATCAAAAGCTGAAAAAACTCAAGTAATCTTAACAACTCATAGTCCAGCAATTGTAAAAATGTTAGATTTTGAACATTTAAAATTAATCAAAGATGGAGAGGAGAAAGAAGTGATTAATATCGAGAGAAGTAATTTACCATATCCATCTTTAAACGAAGTGAATTATTTAGCTTTTGGAGAATCTAATGACGAATATCACAACGAACTTTATGGTTTTATAGAAAGTGAAGAAATGTTAGCCACTTACAAGCAGGAAAAAACAACTATGCTTTATAAACGACAATTAAGAAGTGGAATAAGAGAAGAACAGAAAATATTGAGCGAATATATTAGACATCAAATTCATCATCCCGAAAACACAGAAAATAATCGTTTCACAAATGAACAATTACAAGAATCAATAGAAGAAATGAGAGTATTTATAACTAATAATTTCGAATAAAAACTGAATGAAAAAAGTACGAACGCACAACACCGTATATAATTTATTGCTGGCTTCTTGCATACTTACGAAAGTCCTCGCGGACTTTCTTGGTCGGTAATTATTTACTAAATTAGGTGCTTGAAATACGCAACAAACCATATACCACAACGTTGTGTGTCATTTGAGAAAACTATGAATAAGGAAGAACAATTCTTTGATGAATTAAAAAAAAGAGCGGATAATCTTCACTCAAATGCTGAACGAGACAATGAATCAAGTCGTCACGATTTACTAATATACCCAACTATTACAAGTGAGTTCGGATTAGGATGGAACCCAATAAATTTAATTTCTCAATCAACAATAAATGTTCCAAAAGAGATTGAAAACAGTTTGATTTTTAGAGGAGCTGTTCCAAAAATCAGAAAACCTGATATCCTAATTTTTCCGAACGAAATCATAAAAAATGTAGCAGTAATAGAAGAAAAGAAAAAACAAGAAAGTATTGAATCTCTTGCCAATCACAAACTTCAACTAAACGAATATCAAGCTTTATATGAATGTACTTGGGGAGTTTTAACTGACGGAGAAAAATGGATTATTAAACGAAATTTTGAAACATTTCACGAGTTTTCGACAATCAATGAATTGCAAAAAGGAATTAAAGATTTTAGAAACTGCATTGGTAGTAAAGAAATTATAGATAGATATAATCAATATAACACTTTTGATTATATAATAATTTCACCTTATCTCAATAATTTTAGTTCTGAATTTGCAGAATTTGATAATATACCTGTAATTGTATGTGGAGTAGATAATGGAAAATTTACCGTCAATGGTTCTGGTTACAAAGACTTCAAAAATCTAAAAAGCGCATTATTAGAATTTCCTGATTTACATCCAAAACTAAACACTAAAAGATTTACTTGGGCAATGAAAGAAATAAAAGAAGAGAAAATAAAAAAAATAAGATTTGAAACGTGGAAAGCTTATGAAGCTTACTCATCATAAAAATTAAATAAATGGCAATATTTGGAGCTGGTTCAAACTGGGACGGAAAAGAAATTAAAGATGACTTTTTTAAAGATGAAAATTATGTAATTGGTTGGGACATTAATGATGCAGAAGATTTATACAGTCAAATTTCATCAGTAAAAGTTGGAGATATTATTTATTTAAAAGCTAATAGACCTGGTTCTTTGGATTTGAGAATAAAAGGAATTGGTATAGTAAAACAATCCCTCATAAATCAACTTTTTGAAAAAAAGGAGAACCTTTCTAAAAACAGAAGAAATTTTGAACTTCCAGTTAAATGGATTGTAAAAAACGAATTCCATATTAGTATACCGAAAGATATTGGAAAATTAACAAATGTTAGAGCTGCAACCTTTTATGAAGAGTTTCTACCATTTGTTCAAACAGAAATATTAAAAGAGGTTTTCAAAGAACTGAAATAAAAAACGCCACACAACACCGTATAAAATTAATTGCTGGTTTTAGCTTATTTACGAAAGTCCTCGCGAACTTTATATTTGTGTTTTATTTGCTAAATTCAGTGCTTAAAACACGCAACTAATCTTATACATTAACCGTTGTACTTA
>NZ_PJBS01000161.1 GCF_002836055.1 Psychroflexus sp. MES1-P1E | reverse complement strand
GCATTTTCAATTTCACTAATGAAAGATGTGTGAGTAGCACTAGATTTAAAAGTTACTAGGTTATTATTAGGAATAGTATGGTCATAATTTGTGATTAAATCACCAGTCGTTAACTTTAGACTATTGAATATATCAATATTACCAGATAATAGGTTTAAGCTGTTGTCGTTATCAATAGTCAAGTTATATACTGAGATTGTATTATTTGTAGAAAAATTTTGAATTTCATCTCCTTTAAACGCCAAAGTTGAGTTTCCTGGGTTATAGGTGCCATTATTCTGAAAATCGCCATAAACAGCAATTTGTGATTCATTGGTTTGTGAGACACTAGCACCGGTAGCGATCGATAAATTTTTCATTTCTATATTCTCTGAAAAAAGGGGATCATTTGGTGTAATATTGATTACAACATCAATATTACTGTCAGGGAAGCCCTTAGTCCAATTACTTATATTTTCAGCAACTGTAGAAACTTCACCAATCCAAGTGGTAGGATTAAGCGCGCAATAATCTATACCTGGATGATACACTGCTCCATTATGAGTCCCAGCAATTGCAAGGGCTCCTGATGCAGTACCAACATCTCCTGTGATATCAGAACTAGCAGAATCTGAAAGCGCACCACCAGAAGACCACATTGCAAATGTGGAAAGACTTCTTAAATTAAAAAAAGGAGTACCCGTTGGGATAGCAAGAATAGAGCTTGCACCTACGCTTACTGCACCTAACTTTGTAAACATCCTTCCCACATGGTTGGTATTGGCACCTAATGACACTGCTCCAGCACCACCGCCTCCACCAACCATTGTACCTTTCATTGTGGTACCAGCGCCCGTAGACATGGCCGCGCTACTCACCCAGAATATGTTTTCTGGTTTTGCATTTCCTGTCAATACTACAGTTGCACCCGCTACTGAAGTGAATGCCCCAAGGCCTCTAATAATAAACAAGGATTTTGGGTCTCCACCTCCATCCATTGTAAGTATTCCAGAAATTGATTGTGCTCCACCTATGTCATAGACTCCGGGAGACAAAACTTCTCCATTGCCAAAAACTAGAGGGTGAGTTACTCCGCCTGGATATGCTATTAATTCGTTGTATAAAGTTATTAAATCCGCTGCAGCTTGGGTTGCACAGAATGTTTCACTGCTGGACAATTCAATATTATTTAAAACGGGATTTGTATCAGAAACAGGTAATACCTTCATTACGGGTGAACTTAAAGATCTCCTAATATAGTCATCTACTGGATTGTATCCTGTTGCATTTATGTTTCCCGTAGAAATATCTGTTGCAATTTCATAAGAACTTTCTGATGCTAAATCCAATAAAGCTTGTGCAGTAATATAATTGGTGTTTTGTATAGTTCCATCTAAAATTGTAGGTGGTCCATATCCAGCTATCGCTCCCATGTGTGATTCAACATTTCCGGTAATGTCCGAAATTTCAGTATTGGCGATTGCTTTGGCTCCTGTAAACAGTATAAAATCAGCCGTTGTGCCAAGATAGATATCTATTGGTAGCTGTTCATCTCGCGATATAGAACTAAAACTATATGCGATAATAGCGATTGAAAGAATAATTGTTTTCATGGCTTTTATATTTTATCATGTTTAAAACTAAAAACCTTTAGGATAAATTAATTTAATATTCGTTGAGTGTAATGAGATGTTAGTTAGAGGGTGAGATTTTGCAGATGAACAGCATATATGATAAATCAAGGCACTTTATTAACGATGAAAGACCGTTGCAAGGTGAAATCTAATACATAAATAAAGTTTTTAAATCACCTTAATATTCTGAATAAAAGGGAGTTAGTTATTATTTTTAAATATATGAAACTACAGAAACAGACTATATTAACAGACGCGATTTCTGATTTGCGATCAAGAAAGATAATAGAACGCTTTTCAGCCAAATAAATGAGTTAATCGATTGGGATGACATCTAAGAGCTAATAGATGCTGACTATTCTAGAGGTAAAAATGCTGTAGGTAAACCTTTTTATAGTGCTCTACTAGTGTTTAGAATGTGTCTTTTGAAAAGTTGGTATGGATTGAGTGATTATAAAGTAGAAAATAAGTTGAACGACAGTATCTCCATCAGCTATTTCTGTGGAATGAATATAGATGAAGTTGCGCCAGACCATAGTACTCTTAGTAGGTTTAGAACTGCACTGACTAAAACCAAAACTTTTGAGAAGCTGTTCAGCATCATTAATGCACAATTGGAAGACCACAATATTATTGTTAAAAAGGGAATCATAGTCGATGCTAGTGGTATTGATACACCACGTCGACTAAAAGGAAAGACCAATTACAAGGTAACTCAAGATCGGACTGAAGAAGAGGTAAGGGTAAAAAAGCAATATGCTTCAAGTGTTGATGCAGATGGAAGATGGCTAAAGAAAAGAGGAAAATATCATTTTGGCTTTTAAAAACACCATATAACTGATAACGAAGGTCTTGTCATAGGAGCCTTAACCACTACGGCATGTAAAAATAAGATAGCTAATTTAAAAGACGTTTTGGAAACAGTGACTATATATTTACCAAAAGGCATTCCATTAAAAGCAGATAAAGGGTATCAGTCGAAGAAAAATGGAGAACTACTAAAAGCTAAATTTTAAAAATAAAATTTTAAGAAAAAATATTACAAGAATAAACCTTCAACACGTTGGGAAAAGAAGTTCAAAACATTAATAGGCTAGACAAGATTCAAGGTAGAGTCTCCATTTGGAGGGGTAAAAAGATGGTTTAATTGAGGATTAGCAAGATATCGAGGCATAGAAAAAATGCATACCCAAAATCTTATGGAAGCCATGTGTTATAATTTGCATCAAAATCCAGAGAAAATTACATCTAATTGTAAAATTTTAAAGGAAAACAACTGCAAAGGCTAGAAATAGAACTTAAAAAGAAGATTTTAGACAAAACATCAAAAATGATTAGCGTTAAAAAGAGATTATTGCGAAATCATTGAACTATACAACGGTCTTTACTTGCTGACTAAAGACCAGAATATAGAGGCTCAACATGTTAAATTTCATACAGCTTTAATGGCAGTGAGTTATATAGGTAATACTGAAATGCAAGAGTCGTTTCTAGAGGATAATGCTAATATAAACCTGATGAGTGGAAATGGAGTTAAGCATTAATTTATGTAGATAGTTTTATACATCAAGAGTTAGTGGATGTAATACTAAATCATGCTGTTGACTTTTTTGTAGAAGGCAAAGAGAGTTAAACCAAAAAAGAACATGCTAAAAAGCTTGTATTAACACGAATACAGCAATTATTCCAATAACCGTTTATTTCAATATAGGATATAAAAAAAGCCGAATCGTAAGATTCGACTTAGTAATAATTCTTGATTCTAAAATTATTCAGAAGATTTAGTTGCCAAAGCAAAAATCACCAATCCAAATCCAATTTTATTTACAGCATCACCAATGTTATAAACAATGTCCATAAATGAAGCGTCTACACCAAAATCATATCCAAATAATCCACCTGGAGTTCCTAAAATGTAACCTAAAGGATAGATAGCCCATCCTACAAGTACGAACCAACATAAAATATTGTGAGCTTTTAAAACTTCTCCACCAGCGTTTACTGCTAACTTTTTAGCTTCACCAAACCATACAATGTATACAATAACAAAGTAAGCTAAGCCTGAAAGTGCACCCCACTGCCAAGAGTAATCTGGTTGGACAGCCTCACCAAAGTAACCAGTAACTAACATAACAACTGACCAAAAAATCAATTTCCACATTAGACTAGCTTTTGCTCCAGCGACTCTTAAAATAAGGAAGAATTCAACACACATAAGTGGTACTGTTAAAACCCAATCTACATATCTAAAGAAAGTAGGTGATTCTCCAAAGGCATCCCAATAATCTCTCATGTAGAAATAGTGAACTGCAGCAATAAAAGTAATCAAACCTGATACTAATACTGATGTTCTCCACTTTTTATCAAATTGACTTAATGATAAAAAGAAGAAGGCAGATGCAGCCAACATGGCCATACTACCTACAAAAAAAGTGAAACCAACGTAGTCGTCATTTGCGAGCTTTGATACGTCGGCCATAAAGTACATAAATGTTCTCATAGCGTTATAAAATTTAAGTTTGTTTAATCAAATGTAGTAATAAATTAAACACTAAATTTTAGTTTTAAGAAATTTTTTCAATTATTTTTGCACAATATGAAAGTTTACAATAGAAATTTTTACGATTACATAATACTTTTTAGTTTGCTTGCTATATTAGGCTCAGAACTTCTTATATCAGAAATTCAATATGTTATAGCTCTTTTGGGTATTTTTAGTTTAGGTATTTTACATGGGTCTAATGACTTATTTGTCATTGAAAATTTAAACTCGAATTCTCAGAAACCAAATTTTTACAAGTCGTTATTTACTTATTTGGGAGTTGTTTTGTCCTTTGTAGCTGTGTTTTATTTTATCCCCATTTTTGCACTCGCGGCATTTGTCATTATAAGTTCTTATCATTTTGGAGAACAGCATTTTCACCATAAGTTACAAAACACTCAATCTTTTTGGTCTTCCTTATTTTTTCTAATTTATGGATTACTGGTTTTATTTTTAATTTTAAGCTTAAATTCAAAAGAAGTTATCCTCATTGTTCAAGATATGACGGGTTTGCTTATTGCCAGTCAGTTTTTAAATATTGTTCTTTTTATTTCAGCATTAGGAAGCATAAGTCTGTTTGTAGTTTTATCCAAAACGAACCCTAGACTAAAGTCCTCACTTTTTCCAAATGTGATATATCTTATTTTATTTATGGCCCTATTCGCTGTTAGTAATGTAGTCTGGGGTTTTGCCAGTTATTTTGTGCTTTGGCATAGCATACCCTCTTTGAAGGATCAGGTTAATTCTCTATACGGAACGTTTAATTTTAAAAACTTCTTACGTTATTTTAAAAAAGCTTTTCCGTATTGGTTGGCTTCAATTATAGGTATGCTCATTGTTGTATGGTTGTTTAAGGATTCTAAAAACTTTTTATCCCTTCTTTTTGCTTTTATAGCTGCTATTACCTTTCCACATGTATTTATTATGAGAAAACTATTCGATAAAGATTAATCTGTATTCATTTTCATTCGAAAGCTCTGACTTACTTCATCAAAAACAATTAAATCTTTTGGAAATAGAGAATTGAATGTTCCTTTTTGAATTAATTCTGAAGGAGTTCCATAAGTGACTCTCCCTTGATCGATAAGAATAATCTTGTCGCATAGTTGCAGCGCTAAATTGATTTCATGAGAAGCAAAAAGAATGCTTTTCTGAGACCGTTTCACTATCGATTTTAGAAGTTGTAAGACATAAGCTTTGTGATACATATCTAGGTGAGTTGTAGGTTCATCCATCAAAATTAGAGGTGTATTTTGAGCCAAAGCTCTGGCGATTAAAACTTTTTGAAACTGTCCGTCACTCAGAGCATCACAGGTTTTATGTTGGTTCTGAAGTAATCCAACTTGATCTATAGCTTCATTTACAAGAGTTAAATCTTTTTGACTTAAGTGTCCCAACCAGTTGGTATACGGATGTCTTCCTAAGGCAACTAATTCAAATACAGAAAGTTGTTTGGATACGGTTTCATTGGTTAATACCAAGCTTTGCTTAGAAGCTAAATCTTTGTTTTGTAAATTAGAAATAGAGATATTATCAATTAAAACATCACCAGTAAGTGCAGGGATTATAGCAGATAAAGTTTTTAATAATGTGGATTTTCCAGAACCATTAATTCCAATTAAAGCTACAAGTTCACCAGGTTGAATGTCAAAATTTATTTGACTTGCGATTTCTATAGTCTCCCTCTTGTCTTTATAGCCTATGCTTAAAGAATTTGCCGTTAGTATTGATGGTGTAGATTTAACTTTAGAAGACATTTTAAAATTTGAGTTTACGCTTTCTTACCAAAAGCCAGATGACAACTGGCGCACCAAATATAGAGGTTACAGCATTAATAGGTAATGTGCTATCACTCCCTGGTAATTGGGCTATAATATCGCAAATAATCATTAAGAAAGCACCACCAAAAATAATATTGGGAAGTAAAATTTTATGGTCATTAGTAGTGACGAGCTGTCTTATTAAATGAGGAACTGCTAAGCCTACAAAGGCTATTGGACCTGCAAAAGCAGTAGCACTTCCTGCAAAAATAGAAGTGGATAAAATAATCAGAATTCGATTTCTATTTAATTTTACACCCATACTTTTAGCATAATTTTCTCCCAAGAGTAAAGCGTTTAGGTTTTTGAGACAAATAAGAGCAAATCCAAGTCCAATGCACCAGCAAAGACTTAATAGGCCTACTTCTCCCCAAGCCAAATTTCCTAAACTACCAAAAGACCAAAAAATATATAATTGAAGTTCTTCTGCATTGCTAAAATAGGCAAGAACACTAACTACAGCAGAAGTTAAACTTGCGACCATCAGCCCAATAATAAGAAGTGTCATCGTGTCTTTTACTTTCTGGGCCGTCGCTAGTACCGCAAGCATAACTAGAATACTACCTAAACTAGCGGCGAGAATAATGGACCATTTTGAAAACATAAACTCTCCAAAAATACCAGAAAACAATCCTGCACCCATCAACAGAATAGCAACCCCTAAACTTGCACCGCTGCTTAAGCCTAAGACATAAGGGCCTGCTAAAGGATTTCTAAATAAGGTTTGCATTAGCAATCCACTTATAGCGAGACCAGAGCCAATAAGCAAAGCTGTAAGTGTTTTAGGTAGTCTGTAATTGATTATGATATATTCCCAGGTTGAATTTTCGGTAGAAATGCCAAGTAAAATTTTTAAGACTTCATCTATGGGAATAGAGACAGAGCCCAAAGACAAACTCAACCCAATTCCAATAAGGAGTAAAACTACAAGACCTAGACTATTTGCTATGTTTCTATTCAATGGCTAGGGGCTTAAAAAAGGTAAAGTCTTTATCTTTGAGTAAATCGGGGTGGAATATTTTTACTAGATCTTTTAAAATTAAATCTGGCCGATTTGGACCTAGTTCATAAAAAAGAACTCCCCCAGTTTCCCCTGTAGTTCTGGCCATTGTAAAAATATTCTTTTCTTGAAAGGCATCAAATTCTTGATAATGGGTATTGTTTTCCGTCAATTGCTCATAAGTGGTATATTGTCCTGGCGATATCCAAAATTCAGCTTGTTTAGCATCCTGCAGGACTGTTTCGAAAGCAAAGGCAGCGCTGCCTTTTCCTTGAGTGTGACTATAAATATAATCTGCGTGAGCATCTTCAAAAAATTGAGCCTGCCAGCTAGTTCCATACGGAAGATACCAGCGGTCTTGATGCATAGCTCCCGATATAACACTTGGTTTTTTAGTGGAGGTCTTGGCTAAGACCTTTAGAGAGTGATAGGATTGCTCAACGTCTTCAAAAGCTTTTATAGATTGGTCTAACTCTCCAAGAAAAACACCAAAAAATTTAATCCATTCAGCCTTACCAAGGGCGCTTTTTTCAAGCCAGTCTCCGTTATAGACCACAGGTATTCCGGACTCTTGTAATTTGCTTAAGGCTTTATTTTGTCCTTTTAGTGCAAAACTAAAAATGACATCAGGATTTAGTTCTAAAACAATTTCGGTATTTATCGCTTCATTTTTACCCAGTTCTTTGATCTTTCCTTCATCTATAAATTCTCTAGCAGCTTTGGAAGAAATGTAATCGAGATTGGGGAAACCAACCAGTTTTTCTAATTTATTAAGGGTGATTAATGAGGGGATGTGCGTAGTAGAGGTTGTGACTAGCTTTTCGATAGGTAAATCAATAACCGCATCGTAGACCATTGAAATAGGTAATTCCATCTCTTTATTTTTTAAAATATAGATTAGCCCTTTTTCCGCTTCTTGCCATGGAGAATGGACTATGACTTTAGTAAAGTCTTTGTAATGATGTATCGAAAATCCTTCAGCATGAGTGATCTCAACTTCAGTAAAGCTTCCTAGATCTTCTTCTTTTTTTGTGTTATCGACACAAGAAAGTAAACCGATAAGAATGAATGCCAATAGAATTTTTTTCATCACTACAAATTTTGACAAAAGTATGATTAATTATTCCAAATTTTAAACTCCTCAATTCAAGCTTATTAAAATTAAATTCAGAAAAAGCTATCATTCTTTAAGAAATGTCTAATTTTGATATTCATTTTGGTTCTTAAAGGTGTATTTCAACTTTTAAGATTAAAAGGGAATTTCGTTAAAATCGAAAGCTGTTCCCGCAACTGTGTGCTTAGTACGTTTTGTGCGTACGCTTTACTTCAAAACTTTATAACCACTGTCTGTTAAGATGGGAAGGTTGAGTAAAGACGCAAGCCAGGAGACCTGCCTTAATGTATAATTTAAAAACGAAGACTTTCGGGATAAAAGTCGAGTGGTGTATGAAGCATTATATTTACTTATGCCTTTTGGTGTGTTTTTGGACAATACCAACTGTTGCTCAATTGGACTCTATCCAAAAGTTGGAAGAGGTGATCGTTGTGGATCGACAAATAAGTCGATTTTCGACAGGGCAACGTGTTCAAAACATTTCCAGCTCGATTCTTCAAAATACACCTGGTTTACTTACCGACGTTTTAGGACAAGAAACCACTATATTTTTTAAACAAAATGGTTATGGGATGGTGTCGTCTCCAACCTTTAGAGGAACGACTGCTCAACAGACCGCTGTGGTTTGGAATGGTTTTAATATCAATTCACAGTTCAATGGTCAAACCGATTTCAACACTTTATTGGTAGACGGTTTCGATGAGTTATCTGTAAGGCCAGGCGGAGGGAGCATCATCTATGGAACAGGGGCCATAGGAGGCAGTATTCATCTCAATAATCAGTTGAAATTTGATGATGAAACTTCAGCAGTATTAAGTGCTAGGGTGGGGAGTTTTTCAACTTTTCAAAATTTATTAAAAGCTTCTACATCCACAAATCGTTGGAGCTTATCTTTAGCTTTATCTAGGTTCTCTTCTGAAAATGATTACGATTGGCCTACTGCTAATCGGAAAAATCTGAATGGAGATTCCGAACATTATAACGCCAATTTGAGCCTTTCCAGTAAGCTGGGTGATGGGCATAGGCTAACTTATCATGGAATGTATTTTAATGGGGATAGAAATTTCTCCTTGTTGTTTCCATCAGATCCGCGATCAAATTATCTCAATGAAGACCATCGGCATATGTTGGAATGGGAGAAAGAATTTTCAGACTTAACCTCTGTGTTGAAGATGGCCTATTTTGGGGAAGACTTTCAATATATTGCCAATACAAGTAACCCAAATCCCACCGGTGCTGGAGCTCAAACTGCCATAGCTAGATATAGTTTGTTTTATACCTATAATGATTTTGATTTTAATGTCTTAAGTGAATATAATTATAGCACAGCAGATGGTGATAACATCAAAGCTGATAGTCGAACTATCGCGAGTTTTGCTTTGCTCGCTAAACACCAGTGGAAGCAACTGACTTCTGAAGTGAGTTTTCGTCAGGAATATTCTAATGTGTATGACAGTCCCTTTTTATTTAGCACAGGTTTTAATTATGTGTTTTCAAACTATGTAGAGGCTAAAGCTAAGGTGTCAAAGAACTTTAGAATCCCCACATTTAATGATTTATACTGGGAGGGAAGTGGTCAAACCGATTTGCAGCCTGAAACTTCTAATCAGTTGGAGAGCTCTTTGATCTTTTCTAATGCTAAAAAAAATCATAGGTTCTTATTGACAGGATATTATAACGATATCAATAACTTAATCCGTTGGATCCCCAATTTAAATAATATCTGGGAGCCAGAAAACGTAGATGAAGTAGAAACCTATGGCCTTGAAGCACAACTAGAGTCAACATTTAAATTTGGAGAACATTTATTTCAGTTGAACTCTTTATACGGGTATACTATTTCTGAAAACAAACAAACAGGATTTCAACTTACTTATGTTCCAAAACATAAGTTGACAAATGGATTTACATACACTTGGAATCGATTTTCAGTTGAAATACAAAATCAATACATCGGAGAAATTTTTACAAGATCTAACAATAGCGAAGGTGACATTCTTGAAGATTACTTGCTTTGGAGCTCAGGACTATCTTATAAATTCCCTAAGATCCATAATCTTAAGTTATCCTTTCAAGTCAGTAATATAACTGACGCTGCTTACCAAACTGTAGAAAACAGACCCATGCCGGGGAGGCACTTTTTTATTCAAACTTTAATTAATTTTTAAACACAAATCAATGAACACTTATTTTAAATTTTTAGTAATTGCCATTTCAGCTTTCGCTATTATCTCTTGTAGTAGCGATGATGACAACCCACAGCCAGTTATACCCGAGGGAGACTATTTTGATGGTGTTTTAATTCTTAACGAAGGTGGAAGTGCTGGAGGTTCTGTTTCTTTTCTGGGTACTGATCAACAAGAGGTTATGAATGATATTTTCGCAGATGCCAATGATGGGCAAGGACCAGGTCTTTTTCTTCAATCCATATTTTTTGATGATGAAAAGGCTTTTATTATATCCAATGGATCTAAGATAATCTCAGTTGTTAATAGATATACTTTTGAATTGCTAGGAACAGTTGATTCTGGCTTAAGTGTACCGAGGTATGGAACGGTTTTAAATGGAAAAGCGTATGTAACTAACCTTGCTGAATTTAATACAGATCAAGACGATTATGTGGCTGTTATTAATCTTGAAACTTTGGAAATTGAAGAGACTGTTATCGTTGGTGGTGTAACAGAACATATAGTAAGCATTTTTGGAGATATTTATATTCAAAACGCATCTTTTGGTAATGGTAATACCATTTCAAAATTGAATCCAATATCCAATACGATTACTAAAACTCTTCAAGTAGGAGAGGGTCTTAATTCAATGCAAGTTTATGACCAAGAGCTCTACGTTTTAGATTCTGAAGGAGTAAAGCGAATTGACCTAGGAACTTTTACTGTCGAAACTGAAATAAATAAGCCTGAAGTATTAACTTCTGTAAGTAATCTGAGAATTGAAAATGATCAATTGTATTATACATCTGGTACAGCTGCTTTTACCACTTCAATTTCATCAACAGAATTATCTTCTGAAGCTATTTTCGATTATGGGAGTGACTCTGCTTTTGGCGCATTTTACGGATTTGAAGTGAACGAAGGCCAGATTTATGTTGGGGATGCAGGAGGTTTTACATCTAACGGATTGTTATTCATTTACTCTTCAGAAGGGCAATTTGTAAAAGAGTTTAATGTTGGTCTTGCACCAAACAGTTTTTACTTTCAGTAATCAAACTTTTAACTATTTTAGAAAGCTTCTGTCTCGACAGAAGCTTTTGTCGTTTATAAGTGAATCGAAATGATATTCAAAGTTTTTAAAAATTGTACTTTCGATTCATGAATAGGAACAATATAAGTGCTTAAACGTATAAAATCTGTAGTTCAACAATCTACTCTATTGAAGGTGAGTTCTTTCAATGGATTATCCGTTGTTATTAAAATGATTACAGGCCTTGGTATTTCAAAGCTAACGGCTATTTATCTTGGTCCACAAGGCATTGCGATATTAGGAAACTTGAGAAATGTTTTAGAAATTTTTCATAAGTTTTCAAGTGGAGGATTAGCCAATGCAGTCGTTAAATACTCCGCAGAACACAAATCTGATCCCAAAGCATTCTCCTCCTTTTTATCCACCTTAATCTGGTCCGGATTGGTGATGTGTATGCTTACCATAACTGTGGTTCTTGTTTTCTCAGAATTTATCAACACGCTAATCTTTGGTTCTAGAAATTTCGTGTCGGTTATTCGTTTGTTGGCCTTTGTCTTACCTCTTCACGTTATTAATCTGTATTTGATTTCTATTTTACAAGGCTTCAATGCGTTTAGTAAAGTCATAAAAATCAATATGGCCTCTCATTTTTTGAATATCATAGCTTTTGCACTGCTGGTGTATTGGCTAAATCTTGAAGGTGCTTTGTTAACCATTGTTATTGTACCTTCCGCGATGTTGATTTTTACTTTGTACTATGTACAATCTTGGTTTGGAGCAATCACCTCGTTTCAATGGAGCAAATTTTCAACACCAGTTCTTAAAAATTTAGGTCAGTATGCCTTTATGACCTTAATTTCAAGCTTGAGTTTTCCTTTGGTTTTTCTAGGGATTCGAAACTTACTTATCGACTCGCTTGGTGAAAGCAGTGCTGGGTTTTGGGAATCTACAGTAAGAATATCTAGCTACTACCTTTTGTTTATTTTGTCCTTATTGAATTTATTTATTTTACCTAAAATGGCTGAAGCTCAAAAATCATCGGAATTCCGAGCTATTGTTTTCAATTTCTATAAACAGATTCTACCTTTTTTTATAGTAGGATTAATCTTGGTATATGTCTTAAGAGATTGGATAGTGACCCTAATTTTTTCAAAAGATTTTTTACCAGCGGCCGACTTATTTTTTTGGCAAATAGTAGGAGATTTCTTTAGAGTATTAGCAATGGTGATGGTTTATCAATTTCATGCTAAGAAAATGCTTTGGCATTATATTATCACAGATTTATTTTTAGCGTTAAGTCTGTATTTAAGTGCCATATACCTTGTTCCAAAAATTGGTCTTGAAGGTGTTGTCTTTGGACATGCTTTAACCTATATACTTTACTTTTTCATTATATTATTTATTTTTAGAAAGAGTTTAATTTTTTATAAACGATGATCGTAAAACCTACTTTGGAAATAATGATATCTACCATGAATAGGAGTGACCTTTCTTTTTTAGGAGGGATGTTTCCTGACATGGATCTGAGTTTATATTCCATTTTAATTATTAATCAGACCAAATTAAATCAAGATTTAGTATCTACTACTGAAGGTATACGAGTAATTAATTCAAGAGAGTTTGGATTGAGTAAAAGTAGAAATCTGGCAATTGAAAATGCTATTGGAGATATCCTAGCCATTGCAGACGACGATATAGAGTACCTACCTGACTTTAATAAAACGATCTTGCGAGCCTATAAAAAATATGATCAAGCAAGTTTAATTTCATTTCAATTTTTGGATGAGAACGATCAACTTCAAAAAAAATACTCAAAATCTGAAGGGTATACGACATCTACAAAACGACCACTATCTTCAGTGGAAATGACATTTAGGGTAAAAGATGTTAGAGAAAAAGGAATAAAAATGAATGAAAATTTCGGACTTGGAACTTCATTTCCTTCAGCTGAAGAGCAAATTTTCAAAGACTCACTATTAAGACATAGTTTAAGAGTTGCTTTTTATGCTAAACCCATACTAAAACATAGCCGAAAAACCTCAGCTTCCAATCAAGGAACACCTGGATTTATAAGGGCAATTACAGCTCAGAAATATTTAGTTTATAAAAACTGGACATATCTCTGGCTTCTAAAGTACGTTTTATTTTTATACAGGTATGAGTATATTTCTTTTTTTGAACAACCTAAAGCCTATAAGATCGGTATTAAAGCCATAAATGATATCAAAATTCTAGAGAATGAAGCTTAATTATAAATCGTTTTTAACGTGGGTATCTCCAATTTTGGTAAGCCTTATATTTGAGTTTCTATCTTCAGAATTCAGAGGATATAATTTGAAGAATTGTATTGAGAATTTCTTATCACTATCCCTTATACTCGGGTTTATATCTTTAATTCCAAAAAAAAATATCAAAAGCGCATTATCAAAAATCTTATATGTGATCTTTGTTTTTTCTATGGGTATAGAAAGCGCCTATTTTTATATTTTTGATACCTTTTTTTCAGCCTCAGCTATTTTTATCATTTTAGAAACTAATTATGCTGAAGCTTCAGAGTTTTTCTTTAGCTATGTTAGCCTCGAAATAATTCTTCTTCTGTTTATTGATCTAATCTTTATTATAACTTTTAGTATTAAAAGTTATGTTCCAGTCTTAGTCAAACCACCCTCATTTAAAGCAAAATATAAATACCTATTTCTTACTTCAACTTTTTTCTTGCTCACATATTCAGGTTTATATTTTGCAAACCTTCCCTATCAATTTATTAAAGGGGGGGCTGAGTATTTTAATGAGATAAAAAAATATGAAAAATTCAATATTAAAAGCTCTTTTGGAAATTTCAAAAATGTAGAATTTAAAGGAAATTCTGATTCTCATACGTTTGTATTAATCATCGGAGAATCTACAACTCGTCATCATCTAGGTATTTATGATTTCTATAGGTCTACGACTCCTAAACTCAGTCAGATTAAAGAGGACCTATTAATTTATAAAGACGTTATAAGTTCAGAATCTCATACTATAGAATCCTTACAAGCAGCTTTATCTTTAGATAATTTTAAAAAAGAAACTGAATCTACTCTTATTCAACTTATGAATCAGGCTGGTTTTAAAACCTTTTGGTTATCGAACCAAATACCGATAGGTATTTATGATACTTTATTAAGTAAGGTAGCAAAAGCATCAGACTCCTATGTGTTTACAAATACAACTGATTATGGTTCTAAAACACCTTATGACGAAGTTCTGTTACCACACCTTGATATCGCTCTTAACGATGACTCCCCAAATAAATTCATCGTGCTTCATCTCTTGGCAACTCATGGAAGATATAAGTTAAGATATCCTGATAAATTTGATATTTTTAAAGATATACCTAAAACTCGGTTCCCAAAAAAGGCCAATTTTGAAATAATAAATACCTATCACAATTCAATTTCTTATGTAGATTATCTTGTGGATCAAGTTATTAATAAGGTGAGTTCCCAAAATCAAAATAGTTTTGTTGTTTACTTTTCAGATCATGGAGAAGAGGTGTTTACAGATCGTGATTTTTTTGGGCATAATGATTTGGAAGAACCTACCCGCTCTATGTTCGAAATTCCCTTTGTGGTATGGCTATCCCCTCAGTACAAGTCAAATTACACGATTGACTTTAAGCCTGAAACCCCATTTTCTATTGAACACTTATTGCATTCTATTTCTGATTTGTCGAAAATAGATTTTAATGAAAAGGATTCCAAAAAAAGCATATTTTCCAAAGATTTTGAACCTGTAAAGCGAATTATAGGACAGCGCTTGGATTATGATGACTATTTTAAATCTAAAATTGATAGTCAGCACTGATTAACGGAAAGGAGTTATATAAAGTCCTTTATCTATTAAATAGTTTTGAAATCTCTTGGTTGATATTAGAATTTTTGAAGGTAATCTAAGTAAGATTTTTTGCTTACAGTTTAGATTTTCAGGATTTATTTCATGTATTATATCTTTCCATAAAGGAATTGAAGCTAATTTACATCTTATAACTAAAGCATATCTGTTGATATCTAAATAAGCTTTTAAAGATGAGTTCTTATTTTCTTCCCTTTTATATTTTGAAATAAAGTAAAGTCTATCTGGAAAATAGTTAGTCTTAGCCAAGTTGTTTTCACTGTTTATGATGTAACGAGACGAGGTTTTTGGGTTAAAAGCTATGGTTGCTGTTAAACCAAATTTTACCATTAAGTCGATATCTTGTCCAGATTTTATTTTAATATCAAATTCGCCCACCTTTTTAAACATTGAATGTGTAAAGCAAAGTGCACATGTTAATGTTATGGGATCTATTAAACTCCCTTTAAAATAATCTTTGATGTATTGAGCTTTAAGAGGATATTCAATAGAGAAAGTAGGATGTTTAACATAATCCTTCTCAAGCAATATTTCATAATTGTTACAAACAACATCAGCTTTTGGAAATTTTTCAATGGTGTTTTGCAATTCCTCTAAATGATTTGGATACCAATAATCATCTGCATCGATTAAGGCAATCCACTCGTGTTTAGCTAAAGAAATAGCTTTGTTTCTAGCCGCTGAAGCTCCTTTATTTTCTTGATGCACCAGACGTATGCGTGAGTCTTGAAATTTTTCAACTACACTTTCGCTACCATCGGTGCTTCCATCGTTTACAAGGATAACTTCAAAGTCTTTATGAGTCTGTTTTAAAACGCTTTCTAGGCAGTTTTGAATAAAGTTGGCCTTGTTATATAAGGGGATAGCGACTGAAAACTGTATCATTGTTTTTGATATGATTTTGAAAAATGGTAAAGTTTATAGAGTTTAAAATAAATTAAACTCGGTTTCTTAGAGACTAAATTAGACTTAAGTGCTCTTTCAATAGCGTTTAGAAATTTATAAATAACACTATTAAGTCTGTATCTTCTAAGTTTAAAATATAAGGTCGAAAGGCTGGTGGCTTCTTGGCTTAAAGTTCCTTTTTGAATTAAACCGACCAAATTGTCTAAGGCCGTTTCTGTTTTTTGAAGGAACACCATAGAGGTTTCAAGACCTTTATGGATGACTGGATTATCAATTTGCATCACCTCAATTTTGTATTCTTTTAAAAACTCAGAGAAAACCAAATCTTCATACCCGTAAGTATTTAATTCAGTATTAAAAATGGGCTGTTCAAATTCAGATTTTTTAATGAGTAGGTTAGAGACTAAGATGTTGTAAGGATATCGAGATTGTCTTAAGTCAGCCGACTTTGCTTCTTCTCTGTGTCCATAGACCCACCTTAAGAGTTCAGAAGTTTTTGGAGGATTCTTTTCGTAAGCAAGTCCACCATAAGTGACGACACAGTTAGACTTGGAGGATTCCAAGTATAGCTTGATAAAATCAGTTTTTAATGGAATTACATCTGCATCTATTAGCAATACACTATTGAATTTAGATTTACGTATCAATTTATTTAAATTATTGGACCGCCCTAGATTTTTTCTATTTTTCCAATAGTTTACCATTGGAAATTGGCCAAATTTTTGGTGGTCTAAATTTTTGCCATTAGGGTCATCATCAGAAATAAGAATTTCAAATTCAATATCCAAAAATTGACATTCTGTATATAAAACAGACACAATATCAATCAATGGATCATCAAAAGATCTGATAAGTATAGAAAGCATTTTATTTTTTTGGAACTGGGAAACCTCGGTCTCGCATCAAGGCATCAATTTCTGCATCTCTTCCTCTAAATCGTCGATACGCTTCGGCTGGATCTATAGCATTTCGTGGCGCAAATAGAAAGTCCACTAGGTTTTGTGACAGCGTTTCATCATAAAAACCACCTTCAGCCTCTGCAAAAGCTTCTGCAGCATCCGAGGTAAGTACATCCGCCCATAAATATCCATAATACCCTGTAGCATAGCCTTCACCAGAAAACACGTGGCCAAAGTGTGGTGAGCGATGACGCATCACAAGCTCATCTGGCATGTTTAATTGGTCTAAGGTTTCCTTTTCAAAGGTTTTTGGATTTATAGTTTCAGGATCCGTTGTGTGATATTTCATATCCATGATGGCTGATGCTAAAAACTCAGTGGTTGCAAAACCTTGGTTGAATTTAGAAGCCTTTTTAATCTTGGCTATAAGTTCTGCAGGCATAGGCTCGCCAGTTTTATAATGTTTTAGAAAGTTATTGATAACTTCATCGGTATAAATCCAACGTTCCAAAAGTTGGGATTGAAATTCTGTATAATCTCTTACGCCTCCATTTAAGGTTGGGTATTTTACATCTGCACTCAAAAAGTGTAGAGCATGTCCAAATTCATGAAAAAAAGTTTCTGCATCATCCCAAGATACTAGAATTGGTTCACCTTCTGCTGCTTGCACAAAGTTGGAGTTATTGGACGCTAACACATTAGTCTCTCCATCAAAATTTGTGTATGATCTATAGGTGTTAGCCCAAGCCCCAGATCGTTTGCCTTTTCGGGCATAAGGGTCTAGGTAGAACACACCAACATGCTCTCCGTTGGATTTTTCGGTAACTTCATAAACCTTAACATCCTCATGAAATATGGGAACGCTACCGTCTGTAATTTCAGAAAATTTAAAATCAAAAAGTCTTCCAGCTACATAAAAAATAGCATCTGTTAGATTTTCTAAGACTAAATATTCCTTTACCTCCTCCGAGTCTAAATCATATTTTTCTTGCCTTACTTTCTCAGCATAATACCTGTAATCCCATGCTTCAATTTCAAAATCTGCTCCTTCTTGCTTGGCGACCTTTTGCATATCTTCTACTTCTTCTTCAACTCTACCGATGGCCGATGGCCAAACTGCCATTAATAAATCCATCGCATTTTCAGGATTTTTAGCCATCCTGTCTTGAAGCCTCCACTCTGCAAAGTTACCGTAGCCCAACAATTTGACCCGTTCGTCTCTTAATTTCAGAATTTCTTTGATAAGAGCATTGTTATCGTATTCATCATTATTATCTCCTCTAGAATAATAATTTTCCCAAACTTGTTTTCTGAGTTTTCTTTCATCCGAGTAAGTGAGAAAAGGATCCATAGAGGATCTTGAGTTTACAATGGCATATTGATCTGGTTTCTCCTGTTCTTCAGCTGTTTTTTTAGCAGAATTAATGAAGGAGTCCGATAAACCACTTAGCTGATTTTCATTGAGAAAGGTGACATAGTTCTCTTCATCATGAAGTATGTTGTTTGAAAAATCGGTATAAAGTTTGGATAATTCTTTATTGATTCCTGCATAACGTGTTTTTCCTTCGTCATCTAAATTGGCGCCATTCATCTCAAAAGATTTATACACTAAATCTACAACTCGTTGAGCTTGGGGCTCTAAAGGATCTTTTTGACTAGACTCATAAACAGACTTAATCCTATTGAAAAGTTTTTCATTTTGACGAATTTCAGATTGATAATCCGATAATTTTGGAGATAATTTCTGTTGGATATCTCTAAATTCTTCAGAAGATAAATTACTGCTCCAGATCCCGTAATAGGTGTAGACTCTATCTACATTTTTACCAGAACGTTCCATAGCTTCAATGGTGTTTTTGAACGTAGCGGTCTCCTTAACATTAGCGATCTCATCAATTTCCTTAAGGTGTTCTTCTATAGCAGCATCCAGAGCAGGCTCAAGATCTTTTAGGTTCATAGCATCGAAATTCGGTACACCCTCGTACGGACCCTCCCATTTCTTTAGTAAAGTATTATCTGCTATCATATTGTCTTTTGATTTATCTTCAGTGTTGCAAGCAAAACATGTAATAAGTAAGGCGATTGCAGTGAGTTTAATAGGTTTCATAGTTAACTATTTTTAATGCTGTTGTTGTTTCTTTTGAACTACTTCAAAAAGACGTTGTCCATCACATTTTAATGTTTTTGAAGGGTATTTTAGCAACAAAGCATAATCGTGAGTAGCCATCAAAATCGTATTTCCATTTTTATTTATGTCTTGTAAGACTTGCATAACTTCCACAGAGGTTTGTGGGTCTAAGTTTCCAGTAGGCTCATCTGCTAAGATGAGTTCTGGATCATTTAGTAAAGCTCTAGCTATAGCTACACGCTGCTGTTCACCACCAGAAAGTTGGTAAGGAAATTTAAAGCTTTTGGTTTTCATCTCTACTTTATCCAAAACGTCCTCAATTTTCTGATTCATTTTAGTCTTGTCTTTCCAACCAGTAGCTTTTAAGACAAAGATTAAATTTTCCTTGACATTTCTATCGTTTAATAGCTTAAAGTCCTGAAAAACAACTCCTAGTTTTCTCCTTAGATAAGGAATTTCCTTTTCTTTCAAGCTTTGTAAATCAATATCGACAATTTGTCCAGATCCACTTTTTAGAGGTAAATCGCCATAGAGTGTTTTCATAAAGCTACTCTTACCAGTTCCTGTTTTACCTATAAGATAAACGAATTCTCCTTTTTTAATTTCTATGTTAACATCAGAAAGTATGAGGTTTTCTCGTTGAAATATACTGGCATTATTGAGTTCTAGAATGGTATCTGACATTGGCTTTTAGAGAAAAAATTATTAATGATAAAGATAGGATTAATTTGTGAAGCGTGAAAAATCTACTGTTTTTTACTTATAATTAAAATGAGCTTGGAACGTTATATGACTATATAATTTTATATTTGACTGTTATCAAAATCACACAACTTATGTCTAAGTTCTTAACCATTTGTTTTCTTTTCTTAACCTTTTTAGTCCAGGCTCAGCAATCTCAATATTTTGAAGATGCCCTTGGAAAGTATCAAGACGCCCTTCATTTATACGATCAAAATCAACTTGCTGCTGCAGTAAAGGCTTTTAAGCAGATAAATAGGTCCTTGGACAGTGATCAGTTAAAGTCTAATATTGAATTTTATCTAGCGAATTGCGCCATTAAACTAGGCGAACCTACTGCAGATGAGCAGATGGAAGACTTTATAAAGGCAAACCCTGCAAGTTTAAAAACCAACAAGGCTTATCTTGAAGTTGGAAATTACTATTTCCAAAAGAGAGATTTTTTAAAAGCCAATAAATGGTTTGCGCAAGTGAATACTCGTTCCTTGTCGAAGGATGAACTTAATACTTATGAGTTTAATTTTGGGTATACAAGCTTTAAAAGTAAGAACTATGACCAAGCAGAGCAACTTTTTAATAGAGTTAGAAATGATAAAAAATATGGAGCTCAGGCCAAATACTATATAGGTTTTATAGCTTATGAAGAAAACGAATACGAGTCTGCTTCAGAATTATTTGATGAGGCTAGGAGTGAAGGTATTCAGGGAAATAACATATCTTATTTCCAAAGTGATATGAATTTCAAACTTGGTAATTTTCAAAAGGCGATTGATCTAGGTATGGAAAAGCTACCAAAATCGAATGCCCGCGAACGCTCTCAACTTGATAAAATTATAGGAGAAAGTTATTTCAATTTAAAGGATTATACTAGTGCTATTCAATACTTAAAGGACTATAAAGGGGATAGAGGTAAGTGGAATAACACAGATTATTACCAACTGGGTTACGCCTATTATCAAACGGGACAGTATGAATTGGCTATTGATGAATTCTCTAAAATCTTAGATGGTCAAGATTTTGTAGCCCAAAATGCATATTATCATCTTGCTAAGGCCTACTTGAAAACCGATAAGAAAATTCAAGCGCTCAATGCTTTTAAAAATGTGACAGAAATGAACTTTGATGACAAGCTAAAGGAAGATGCTTATTTAAATTATGCAAAGCTGAGTTATGAAATTGGAAATACATACCAATCTGTTCCTGAAGTGCTGCAGGCGTTTATTGAAAACTACCCAACGTCTCAAGAATCTGAACTAATTAAAGATTTATTGATCGATTCATATTTAACATCAAAAAATTACGAGAAAGCAATTTCGATGCTAGGTGGAAGTCGGGAGTATAAAAATAAATTGGCTTTACAAAAAGTAACCTATTATTATGGAGTTGAATTATTTAGAGATAACCAACTTAAAGCCGCTAAAGACTATTTCAATAGGTCTTTAGCGGAACGCTTAGATCCAGAGTTTACTGCGAAAGCCACGTATTGGAAAGCAGAAGTGGACTATGCATTGGGGAACTATGATATGGCCTTGATTGGTTACAAAGAGTTTAAAGGGATGCCCATGGCAAAGCAGTTGTCTGAGTTTTACTCTACAGATTACAATATTGCGTATGCTTACTTTAAAACAAAAAACTATAGATCCACTATTTCTTTCTTTGAAAGCTTCACTGCTATTGAAAGGCCATCACAACGACTTCATGATGCCTATGTAAGATTAGGAGATGCACAATTTGCATTAGGACAATATTGGCCAGCAATGGAGGCTTATAATAGCGCTATTGCAATGAAGAATTACAATAGTGATTATGCTTTTTATCAAAAGGCTTATAGCTATGGATTTGTGGATAGGAATGCACAAAAAATTGAAAATTTAAATCTATTTGTCCAGGGTTACCCGAAATCTATTTACAAGGATGATGCTCTATTTGAGCTAGGTAATACCTACGTAGCAGAAAATGAAGACCAAGCAGCAATTACAACTTATCAAAACATTTTAACCAATTATAAACAAAGCATATATTACCCTAAAGCTATGTCAAAACTGGCATTAATCTATTTCAACAAAGGAGAAAATCAAGAGGCTTTAGTGAGGTTAAAACAGTTGATTAAGGAATATCCAAACTCTCAGGAGGCCCTTCAGGCTGTTCAAACTGCTAGGCTAATTTATATAGATCTTGGCCAAACAGACGAATATGCCACTTGGGTAAGAGGCTTAGACTTTGTTGAAGTTGCAGATTCTGATATTGAAGAAGCCACTTACGAAGCTGCAGAAAATAAGTTTCTAGACAATGAAACTAATAAAGCAATTGAAGGATTTAAAAAATACTTAGAAGAATTTCCTAATGGAAAAAACAGTTTAAAGTCCAATTTCTATCTCGCTCAATCTTTGTTTAACAGCGATCAGCGCCAAGCATCTGTTCCATACTACGAAGAAGTCATCAATAGCCGATCTAGTGAGTTTACAGAAGAATCCTTGAGGCGATTAGCTCAAATCTATTTATCTGAAAAGAACTATGATCAAGCGATTACCAGTTTAAATAGGTTAGAGACAGAAGCCAATTTTTCTCAAAATGTAGTGTTTGCGCAGTCCAATCTAATGAAAGCCTACTATGAAATTGAGAATTTTGATAGAACTATCATTTATGCTGAATTGATCTTATCTAAAGACAATATAGACGAAGAGGTCCTTAGTGATGCAAAAATATTCATCGCTAGAGCTTCTTTGGAAGTTGGTGATGAAAAAAGAGCAGAAACTGCTTATAGAGAAGTGTCAACGACGGCCACACGAAAACTAAAAGCTGAGGCTTTATATTATGATGCTTACTTTAAGAACAAGTCACGGAATTATGAAGCCTCTACACTTGTTATTCAGGATCTCACAAAAAATTATTCTAGATATAAAGAATTTGGAGTTAAAGGACTTTTATTGATGGCCAAAAATTTTAATGCTTTAGGGGATGATTATCAGGCCACTTACATTTTAGAAAATATTATTAAAAACTTTCAGTCATACCCTAAAATCATTTCTGAATCTGAAGAATTACTAAAACAAATCAAGAGTAAAGCCGCAGAAACCAATTCGTCTATTGAGGTCGATAAAAATTAATTGGTTCTTTCAAAAATCAGTATAAAAAAAGCCCTCATTTAGAGGGCTTTTTTAGTAAAATTCAAAACCTAAACCTATCCTAGGTATGTTTTGAGTATAGTGCTTCTAGAGGTGTGTTTTAAACGTCTAACCCCTTTTTCCTTAATCTGTCTTACTCTTTCTCTAGTAAGTCCAAAAGTCTCTCCAATTTCTTCCAAAGTCATAGGTTGTTGATTTCCTAATCCAAAGTAAAGACGAATGACATCGGCCTCCCGTGTGGTTAACGTTTCTAGAGCTCTTTCTATTTCTGTTTGAAGCGATTCGTGTAGCAAATCGTTTTCTGGATTTGGAGATTCTCCAAATTTTAAAACATCATATAAATTGGAGTCTTCACCTTCAATCAACGGAGCATCCATAGATAAGTGACGCCCAGAATTTTTTAAAGACTCTTTAACGTCATTAACGGTCATTTCCAATTCTTTTGCAATTTCATCTGGACTCGGTGGTCGTTGATGGCGTTGCTCTAGAATGGCAAAAGTCTTATTGATTTTGTTAATAGAACCAATTTTGTTTAAAGGTAATCTTACTACACGGGATTGCTCAGCCAAAGCTGAAAGGATGGATTGTCTAATCCACCACACCGCATAGGAAATAAATTTGAAACCCCTTGTTTCATCAAAGCGTTTTGCCGCTTTAATGAGTCCTAAATTTCCTTCATTAATAAGATCGGGTAGGGTAAGACCCTGATTTTGGTACTGCTTTGATACAGATACCACAAATCTTAAATTGGCCTTGGTCAATTTCTCTAAAGCTAAATCATCTCCAGCTTTAATTTTTTGTGCAAGCTCAACTTCTTCTTCCGCCGTAATCAAGTCTACTTTTCCAATTTCTTGAAGATACTTGTCTAGGGATGCAGTTTCTCTGTTGGTAACCTGTTTGGTAATTTTAAGTTGTCTCATTTAGCTATGTCCTCAATTATCGTTTATCTACATATTATTTTACGAGCTAAAAGGAGAAAATGTTACACGGAGGCATCAAATTATTTTTAAAACCGACGTTATCTTTCACAAAAAAGCCTGCTTTAGATTGTAAAGCAGGCTGTTAGGCACCTTAAATTTTAATATTTATTCTCTGATTTGTCCATTACCCCAAATATAATATTTGTTGGTGACCAGTTGTTTTAGTCCTAAGGGGCCTCTGTGATGCAATTTATCTGTAGAAATTGCTAGTTCAGCTCCAACTCCCATTTGTCCACCGTCTGTAAATCTAGTAGACGCATTTTGATATACAGCAGCACAATCAATTTGTTGCATAAATTCTAAAGCTTTAGTATCATCTTCAGTGATAATTACAGAAGAATGACCTCCAGAGTAAGTATTTATCTTCTCTACAGCTTCATCAAAGGATTCTACGGAAGATAAAACTATTTTTAAAGCTAAAAATTCCTCTGTCCATGTATCTTTTGTTGGAAGTGTAGGTTTATCCAAAACATCTTCCACTTTACCATCGACAAGAATTTCTACCTTATAATCATTTTCTAGAGTCTCTGCTAAGCCCTTAACCTTAGCTTCGAAATCTGGCAAGTGAGAGTCGATCAATACCTTATCTAGAGCATTACATCCAGAGATTTTATCTGTTTTAGCATTGATGATTACTTTTTTAGCGGTATCCCAATCTGCATCGGGAGATACGTATAAAAAGTTATTTCCTCTACCACTAACGAGAACAGCTCCTTTAGCTGTTCTCTTCACAAAATCTATCAACTTATCACCACCTCTTGGAACTACTAGATCTATTTTTTCTGGTGGATTGCTTAAAAACTCTCTTGTTTCTTCACGATTGAGGTGAAGTAGAGAAATCCAATCTGTAGACAATCCATTTTCTTTTAAGGCTTCATGCCAGCATTTTTCTAAAATGATATTGCTATGATTCGCTTCTTTCCCACCTTTCAAGAATATTTTATTATTCGCTTTAAAGGCTAAAACTGCTGCTTCAATGGTTACATCTGGCCTTGATTCATAAATGATCATGATAGTACCAAAGGGATCTGTTTTGTTGACAATCTTCAAACCATTATCTAAGGTTTTTTCAGAAATAGTTTTTCCAACAGGATCATCTTGTTCTTTCACTTCCTTAATAGCTTGAATCATACCGTTAACTTTACTTTGATTCACCACCAATCTATCGTAAAGGGCCTGATCATTTCTCTTGAAGGATTCTAAGTCTTTTTTATTTTCTTCTATAATCTCATCTCTTCTTTTATCGATAATAGTTATCATCGATTGAAGAACGTCGTTTTTAACTTTTGTATCTAATAACTTCATAAATCGTTTTTAAGATTAAACAGTAAATTTAGTACCGACTTCTCTACCTTCTAATATATCTATGATGATATTCTCATCCTTTCCGTTGGCTATGAAAGTAGGAATATTTTTACTTGCCGTCATCTTAGCTATTTTTAGCTTGGACTCCATGCCACCTCGGCCTTCGCCTTCTCCTTTTTCATTTTCTTGAACATATTTTTCAACATTATCGTGGACTCTCACATGTCTTAACACTTTGGAATCCTCATGATCTGGATGACCTGTATAAAGGCCTTCGATATCAGTAAGCATAATTAACATGTCTGCCTTAACCAATTCTGAAACTAAACTGGCTAACTCATCATTGTCGGAAAACATAGACATAGAAAGGGAAACCGCATCATCTTCATTGGCAATTGGAACGATGCCCTCTTTTAAAAGGCCTTCATAACAATTGATCATATTTTCGCGATATTTACCAGGTGCGAAATCTCTTTTAGTGGCTAATACTTGTCCACAACGCATCCCGTAATCATGAAACATCGTATAATAATGTCTCATCATTCTAGGCTGTCCTACAGAAGAATATACTTGTCGTCTAATAGACTTATCGTTCGAAGAACATGAGCCTAAGACCTCTTTTCCTGCTATAGCAGATCCAGAAGACACAAGAATTGTAATGATATCACGCTCGTATAAATAAGCAATTTGTCTCACTAAGTTTTTTAGAATTGGACCTACAATTCTATTGTTTCTGTTGGTCATGACATTGGTTCCAACTTTTACAACTATACGTTTTGAATGCATTTTTTTAAGGTTTAAATTACTCATCACCAAGTTCTACTGCTCTGTTAAAGGCTGCATAGGCAGCATCCTGAATGAGCTGTTTTACATTATTATCGTCCATAGAGTCTAGTGCTGCTCTAGTTGTACCGCCTTTAGACGCAACGCGATCCATCCACTTTTCAGGAGATAAATCAGATTCATTGAATAGATGAACTGCACCTTCAAAGGTATTGCTCACTAATATTTTAGAATCATGATCTGAAAATCCCATTTTCTTAGCAGCATCCAACATCGAAGCCATAAAGTAAAATATATAAGCTGGTCCACTACCAGAAATACCGGTGGATTTATTTATGAAATCTTCATTTTTTACACGAATGGATTGTCCTGTAGTATCCAGTAGGTTTCTAATCATAAGCAACTCTACTCTAGAGACTTCCTTAGATTCCGTATAAGAAGTTACCCCTTTACCAACCTTTGCAGGTAAGTTGGGCATAGTCCTTACTACTTTTTTAACATTGAGTCCATTTTGAATGTTTTCGATGGTAACGCCCGCCATCAGCGATACAATGATTTGCTGTTCATCGAGCATTGGTTTCATTCTTTCAAACAATTCCTCACTGTGGTAAGGCTTAACCGCTAGAAAGACGACATCTGCGTTAGGCACACAATCTTGTAGATTATCGAAGGTGTCATAGTAAGACACTTCACTAAGTTTTTTCAATAAGTCTTCTGAGACGTCATGAATCATCAGATTTTTTCTATTTAATAAAGGGGATTTTGCCATTCCTTCAGAGTAAGTTAATCCCATATTACCCGCTCCAATTACTAATACTTTCATTCTATTTTTTTAATGATTAATAAAAATGATTTACTTGTAAAGTGCAATGATCATGCACATTTACTAAAATACCTATTTTATTATTTTATTTTGAATTATTAAACCTATTTTATGAAATAAACCTATTTTTCATCACTATATTCAACAAAACAACCTCTGAAAATATGTCAGTGATGCTATGTTGTCAGCAAACAAAAAAAACGGCTTAGAATATTCTAAACCGTTTTTTAAAACTTATCTGAATTATTCAGATTTACTTGAATCGTCCTCATTTTTCTGAGGTCTTTCGGGTTTTTTTAAAAGAGCCTTTCTAGAAACCTTAGGTTTCTTAGTTCTAGGATCCACTCCAAAGTATTTTACATCTAAAACATCACCTAGTTTCATAACATCAGCAACATTTTCTGTACGCTCCCAAGCTAATTCTGAAATGTGTAATAAAACTTCATTTCCAGGGGCGTCGTTATATTCTACAACTGCACCAAAGTCTAAAACTTTAACGACAGTGACTTCATAAACACTCCCTTTCTCTGGCTTGAAGGTTACAGAATCAATTTTAGCTAAGACTTTGTCTATACCTTCTTGTTTTGTACCAAGGATTTCTACAATTCCTTCTTCAGTAACAGGATCTTCATTTATAACTATTTCTGTTCCTGTTGATTTTTGTAGTTCTTGGATAACTTTACCTCCAGGTCCAATTAATGCACCAATAAACTCATTTGGAATTCTTCTAGTGATAATTTTTGGAGCGTGGGCTTTCACATTTTCATTTGGTAGTGAAATAGTATCAGTCAATTTCTCAAGAATATGTAATCTACCCGCTCTTGCTTGTTGTAAAGCTTTTACAAGAATTTCGTAAGGCAAACCTTTTACTTTAATATCCATTTGGCAAGCAGTGATACCGTCTGCAGTCCCTGTCACTTTAAAATCCATATCTCCTAAGTGATCTTCATCTCCTAAGATATCGGATAAAACAGCATGGCGATCTCCATCAGAAATCAATCCCATTGCTATTCCAGAAACAGGTTTTTTCATTTTTATTCCTGCATCCATCATAGCCATAGTTCCCGCACAAACGGTTGCCATAGAAGACGATCCATTAGATTCTAAAACTTCAGATACAACTCTTACAGTGTAGGGATTGCTTTCCGGAATCATTCCTTTTAAAGCTCTTTGAGCAAGATTTCCATGACCTATTTCTCGTCTAGAAGTCCCGCGTATAGGATAAGCTTCACCTGTACAAAAAGGAGGGAAGTTATAATGTAAATAGAACTTCTCTTCACCTTGGTGAGTTGGCATATCTATTGTACTGGCTTCTCTAGATGTTCCAAGAGTTACTGTAGCCAAAGCTTGGGTTTCTCCACGAGTAAATATAGCTGAACCATGAACAGAAGGTAAATAGGCGACTTCACACCAGATAGGTCTAATTTCGTCTGTTTTTCTTCCGTCTAGACGTAAACCTTCAGCTAGAGTAAGTTCCCTTACTGCTGCTTTTTCGATTTTATTGTAGTACTTTTTAATCAACTTTTCGTTTCCTTCTAATTCCTCTTCAGAAAATAAAGCCATGGCTTCCTCTTTTACTGCTGAAAAAGCTTCTCCACGATCTTTTTTGCTGTGACCACCTTTAGCAATCTTATATATTTTATCGTAAGCTAAATCATGAATTTTCTTTTCAAAATCTTCATTATCTTCAGTTACAGCATATTCTCTAACTGGTTTTTTACCAAAAGCTTCTGCTAGACGCAATTGCGCTTCCACTTGTTTTTTGATATGCTCGTGAGCAAACTGAATGGCTTCTGCCATTTCCTCTTCAGAAATTTCTTTCATCTCGCCTTCTACCATCATCACAGAATCCATAGAAGCACCAATAATCATATCGATGTCCGATTCTTTAAGCTGACTTCGGCTTGGATTGATGACAAATTCCCCATTTATTCTTGCAACTCTAGCTTCAGAAATAGCCGTTTCAAAAGGAATATCTGAAAGTTGTATGGCTGCAGAAGCGGCTAGGCCTGCTAAGGCGTCTGGCATTACATTTTCATCATGAGACATAAGTTGAATCATAACTTGTGTTTCAGTTCTGTAATCTGAAGGGAAAAGCGGACGTAAAACTCTATCTACTATTCTCATTGTTAATACTTCACCATCACTTGGTCTTGCTTCTCTTTTGAAGAATCCTCCTGGGTAACGACCTGCTGCTGCAAATTTTTCTCTATAGTCTACAGTTAATGGAAAGAAATCCATTTTACTTTCTTTGTAAGATGACACTACTGTACAAAGTAACATAGTGTCACCCATTTGTACGACTACAGAACCGTGTGCTTGTTTTGCTAATTTACCTGTTTCGAGCTTGATTTCTCTACCATCGCCGAGATCGATAATTTCACTAAATGTTTTTGGAATCATAAACTAATGATTTTAAGGTTATACATTTTCTTAGAAAATAGTTGTTGTGTTGTTGTTTAGAAAAAAGGTATAAACCAATGGAAGCTTTTCTAGGGAACGCTTTTAAACTAAAAAAGGGGCAAAATTGCCCCTTTAAATTTATTTTCTTAATCCTAAATCTTTTACAATAGCTCTATACCTCATAATATGTTTCTTCATAAGATAATCCAATAGGTTTCTTCTTTTACCTACAAGTTTTACTAGTGAACGTTCAGAATTATAATCTTTTCTGTTTGTCTTAAGGTGTTGAGAAATGAATTCAATTCTTCCGGTCATCAATGCGATTTGACCTTCGGCAGATCCGGAATCTTTACTATCCTTACCGTGTTTGGCAAATAATTCGCCTTTTTCTTCTTGTGTTAAGTACATGCCAATATTATTTCAATAATTTTTATGCTAGAATAGATTTTCTATTCAATCGTGCAAAAGTACCCTTTTATATCGAATCTGAATATCTAATTTATAAAAATTAAGTCTTTACTGTTGGATTTAAGATCAGATCAAAGTCTAAACTCAGATGATCTGAAATGTTGTATTTACTTCAAAATTAATTGATTTTAACTTCCATTTTCTTAAAGCTTTATTGCTTTGATTCAATTTTTTGAAACCACTAGGATCACCTTGAGTAGGTTGACTTTTTTAGAATTTAAATTTTATAATTATTGATTGTAAGGCCACAAAAAACAAAGTGTGGACTTTCAATCTTTTTTCTTTAAACCCTAGTTTAAGTTAATACCATTCTAAGATGAATAATCCTGACTAGAAGAAAGTAAGCGTAAAACAAAACAACAGTATTAACTTAGAGCAGTGGAATTAAAAATTTTAAACAGATAGACTACCACAACTATTCTACTTGTGAAACTAATATTCATAAGTAAAGGTTTTATGTTCAAACTATTTTAACCCCAGAACAAATTGTAAATCATAGTGATAAAAAAGGCTAACATTTTAAAGAAGCCAATGATATTTTGAAGGTTACTTAATGCTCTAGTCATCAACAATTCTAAAGAAAGCTTTAGAGTTTGAAACATATGTGACGCTTCAAAAATAATGGTTTACTAACAAAACTGACACATGGTAACATCATACTATTACCAGCATTAATTGATCAACAAAGAACAATGGATACATTGTGTAGATATCATTATAACTACACTTAAAGATTTTAAAAAATAAATGGTAATCTAAAAATTTCTAGTGAGGATTTTTTGATTAAAAATTTCAAGTAAATAATGCTCGGGGCAAGCCCACGAGGTATTTAAATGGCTTTTTTTGATTGATGAAAACCAACCGTTTTCAAACTTTCCTAAAAACACGAGTCAAGCCTCGGGGAATTAAACCCAGCTGAGATTAAACTGAACTTGTAGACTTCGTTTTTTTCTATAATTTTATGGCTCTTCAAGGTAAAGCTCACGCTCTTTATCATTTTTAAAATATATTAGTTAGAATCGTGCATATCAATTCTATAAGAAATACCTATGCCTGCTCTCCAGCGTTCAGGAGAGTCTTTGAAGTTAACAAGTCCAGAAACATCAATTTGAAGGTTTTTACCAGCTAAAAAGGCAACGCCTCCTCTTAAAATTTCATCGCTGTAGAGATCGCTGATGTAAGTTTGGAATTCAGCAAAAACCCCTATTTTCTTATAAATAGAATGGGTGAGCGTAAATATTCCTGCATAAGTAGGGAAGTCGGTAGTGGGTTTATCGGCAATAAGATTGGATACAAAGACCCATTTGCTTCCGATATTGTGTTGTGTTATGATAGCTGCTTTCGGGGAAGCATTAGGTTCTCCTTCAAATTTGAAGGGATTATCGCCAAAATTCAAATTTACTCCAGCATAAATAGATACTGCAGGAATCAAATCACTCCACTGGGGAAGATTATTTTTCTTCCAACTGTATAGGTTAGGCCCGTCTATTTTTTTTTGAATATTAGGATCGTACAGTAAATATTTGACTCCTAATGTATTGCTTTCGAAATTACTGAAGTTTGAGGTCGTTTGAGTCCCGCCTCTTAATAATTGATCTTCAACGTTAGCAAAAGTTCCGTCCAATAAGATTTCTAGGCGCTCCACTACTAATCCATATCTGATTTGATATTGATATTCAAATAAAGTACGGTCAGGAATTAAAGGGGAGACGTGATTGTCTTGGCCAAAGGCTAATCCTGTTTCGAATTGTAAAACATTAATACCTACGGAATAAGCTCCAAAGGATTCTCCTGGTCTATTTGAATTAATCACATCGGTATATTGAGCGTTTACAGTTAAGGAAATAAAAGTTATAAGGCTGATTAGCTTCAGTTTCATAGATAGAGTTTATAGCCCAAATATAAGTTAAAATATGATTTTTTGAGCTTTACTTTTCAGGTTACAGCTAGATAGTGGTATTTTTGTCATACAATATAATACTATGGTATTTTTAAAGACTTTACTTATTATCCTTTTGGTCTTTTTTGGCCTTAAATTGATGGCGAGGTATCTTGGGCCGATTTTGCTGAAATACGTTTTCAAAAAAGTCAGAAAAAATATGGAAGATAAATTCAATTCTGCTCAGTCTCAAACACAAGACAAAGAGACTAAAACTTCCAAAACTTTTAAATCTAAACCCAAAGAAAGCAAAGCAGGAGAGTACGTAGATTATGAAGAAATTGACTAACTTTCAGGTTTTTTCAAATTAAAACTATTTATGAAGTCTTTGTTTAAGAACTCTTGGAAGCACCTTTTGGTGATTGTTTTATTTATAGTAGCTGCATTAGCTTTTTTCTATCCTGTTCTCAAGGGAAAAACAATATATCAAAGTGATATTGTGCAGTATACAGGAATGGCAAAGGCTCAAAACGACTTTAGAGCAAGTCAGGGAGAAGAACCATACTGGACCAATTCTGCTTTTGGAGGAATGCCTACCTACCAATTAGGCGCAAACTATCCTTATAATTTTATAAAAGAAATCGATCGTCAACTTAGGTTTTTGCCAAGACCTGCAGATTATTTGTTCCTGTATTTTATAGGTATGTATATTTTGTTGTTGTGTTTCAAGGTTAATTATAAATTGGCCTTTTTAGGAGCACTTGCTTTTGGATTTTCCACATACCTTATCATTATTTTAGGAGTTGGTCATAATGCTAAAGCTCATGCTATTGCATATTTTCCAATAGTTATAAGTGGTGTGGTTCTCGTTTTTAGGCAAAAGTTATTTTGGGGAAACCTCCTTTTCTGTGTAGGCTTGGCTTTTGAATTGATGACCAATCACTTCCAGATGACCTATTATCTTATGTTGCTGTGTTTTGTTATGGTTATTGTGTATGCTGTAAACGCATATAAAAACAAACAATTGAAATCTTATTTCAAGGCTGCCGTAAGTTTTATCCCAGCTATTATATTGGCTGTTTTGCTTAATATAACCAATTTATTGGCGACACAAGAGTACGCCGATTTTAGTACGCGAGGTGAAACAGGTCTAACGATAGAACCCAACGGAACTGAAAAAGTGAAATCTGGTTTAGATTACGACTACATCACTGAATATAGTTACGGTGTTATGGAAACCTTTAATTTGTTTATCCCTAGATTCATGGGAGGATCTAGCAGTGAGTCTTTAGGCAAAGATTCTGAAGTTTACAATGAAATAATACAACTAGGAGCGTCTCCAGTTCAGGCTTTAGAGTTTAGTAAGAATTTGCCAACTTATTGGGGAGATCAAACCTTTATTGGGGCACCAGCTTATATTGGTGCATCTATACTATTTCTATTTGTTCTAGCCCTCTTTCTTATAAAGGGTAAAACTAAATGGTGGATTGTGGCAGGGTCTATTCTTGCTTTGCTTTTATCTTGGGGAGATAACTTTTCTCTATTGACAAAGTTCTTTGTAGATGTTGTTCCATTTTATGACAAATTTAGAGCGGTATCTTCTATACAAGTTATCATAGAGTTTTGTGTGCCTCTATTAGCAATTTTAGGACTCTCCAAATTCTTAAGTTCTAAAGTGTCTTATGAGTCGAAATGGAATGCACTAAAGAATACCACATTCATTCTTGTAGGATTAAGTTTACTGTTTTTATTACTCAAGTCAATGCTTTTTGATTTCAGCGGCAACACCGATTCTATGTTTTTGGAACAATATGGAGCAAAATTTGTAAGAGCTCTTAAAGAAGATAGAAAGGCAATGTTTACCTCAGACACCATAAGATCTCTGGTGTTTGTTTTGCTATTAGCTTCAGTATTCTATTTATATCTAAAGAAAAACTTAAAGCAAATAATGCTCTTAGGTCTTATAGGAATTTTTATTCTTGTGGATTTGATTGGAGTGAATTCTAGATATGTGAATGAAGATGATTTTGTAGCAGCTTCTGTGATAGCAAGACCTTTCCAGCCTACTCAAGCAGATCGGGATATTCTTACCGACGATTCTCATTACAGAGTTTATGATTTAACTTCCAATCCTTTAAACTCTGCAAGGGCTTCTTATTTTCATAAGTCTATTGGCGGTTACCACGCGGCTAAGCCTGGACGCACACAAGAGTTGTTTGACTTTTACATTTATGAAGGCAAGCAAAGTATTTTGAATATGTTGAATGTGAAGTACTTTATTTTTGATGATGAAGGTCAGCCAAAGGCTCAACCTAACCCAGACCATTTAGGGAATGCATGGTTTGTTGACCAATTGATTCCTGTGGAAAATGCCAATCAAGCGATCTTGGCTTTAGATACAATCAATCCCCGTACTACAGCAATAGTAGAGTCCAATCAATTTTCTAAGTCGGCTAAAACTTACGATGTACAATCGTCGGATAAGATTCAACTAGAATCCTATTCAGAAAATGAATTGACTTATTCTTATGATAGTAAGGGAGAGCGTCTCGCTTTGTTTTCAGAAATTTATTATCCACAAGGATGGAAGGTTTCCGTCGATGGAGAAGAAGTTCCACACTTTAGGGCTAATTATGTCTTAAGAGCTTTGGAATTGCCTGCAGGAAAGCATCAAATCACTTTTAGCTTTCAGCCAGATGTAATAAAGTTTGGCGGAAGGGTATCTTTAGTAAGCTTTATAATTTTAGTTTTAGTAGCAGTAGGAGGAATCATTTATAGAGTAAAATACAAGCAAATTCAGCAATGAAAAAAGTATTGATTGTGACCTATTATTGGCCGCCAGCAGGAGGCCCAGGAGTACAGCGTTGGCTTAAATTCTCCAAGTATTTGCCAGAATTTGGTATTCAGCCTATTATTTATAAACCCAAAAATCCAAGTTATCCTATTCTTGATTTTTCTTTGGAAGTGAGTCCAGAAGTTGTGGTTCTTGAAAAACCTATTTTTGAACCCTATGCAATGGCTAATCTTTTATCGAAAGATGACACTAAAACAATTAGTAGCGGTATTATTAAATTAAAAGCTAGACAATCCTGGTCTGAGCAATTAATGCTTTACATCAGAGGTAATTTTTTTATCCCGGATGCAAGAAAGTTTTGGGTGAAGCCCTCTGTTGATTATCTGAAAGAGTATCTTTCAAATAGTCAGATAGACACGATAATCACAACGGGTCCTCCACATAGTATGCACCTTATAGGGAAAGCTTTAAAACAGGCCAATCCACATCTCCAATGGATCGCAGACTTTAGAGATCCTTGGACAACCATAGGTTACCATTCCGCTTTGAAACTTACCGTTTCTTCTCAAGCTAAACATAAAGCATTAGAAAAGGAAGTATTAGACTCAGCAGATCAACTTATAGTGACTAGTTCTCAAACTAAAGGCGAGTTTGAAACCAAAACGAAAACTCCTATAGACGTGATCACAAACGGCTTTGAAGATACACCGATGTATGTTGAGCTTAGCGAAAACTTTACAGTCTCTCATGTAGGCTCACTGCTTAATGATAGAAATCCAAAAGTTTTATGGGAGGTTTTCGCAGAATTGATAGAAGAGGATCTAGTCTTTAAAGACTTCTTTGAACTAAAATTAATTGGTAAAGTCAGCAATAGTGTTTTAGAATCTGCCTATCAATCTGGTTTAAAAAAGTTTGTGAGTATCATTGGTTATTTGGACCATAAAGATGCTGTTGAGAGCCAAAAAAGTTCTCAAATGCTCTTGCTCATTGAAATTAACAAACCCGAAAATAAGAGTATTATCCCAGGTAAGATTTTCGAGTATTTAGCCTCCAGACGTCCTATTTTAGCTATTGGTCCTAAGGGTTGGGACGTCAACCAAATTATTTTTGAAACCCATTCAGGCAAATGTTTTAACTACGATGAAAAAACAAGCCTAAAAAGCTATGTAAAAGAGGCTTTTAAGGCTTTTTTAAATGGTAAATTGAAATCTAATACTAAAAATATCGATCAATATCACCGCAAGAATTTAACTCAAAAGCTGGTAAAACTTATCAAATGATCTCCTATGGGAATAGTCGCCAAACAATCCTTCAGAAACCTGATTTCAACCTATTTGGGTTTTGGGATTGGAGCGATTAATGTTTTGATATTCTACCCGATGTTTTTAACCTCAGAGTATTACGGTTTAGTTGCTTTTTTACTATCGGCTGGAAATTTATTCTGGCCATTTATGGCTCTTGGTGTTCATAATACAATCGTTAAATACTTTAGCAGATATACCTTAAAAGAAGACGTTGATAAGCTTTTTAACTTTGCTCTTTTACTGCCTTTGGGATTAGGAGTTTTGTTGGCTTTTGTAGGAGTCTTAGTTTACGATAGCTTGTTGAATTATTTTGAAGGTGAAAATGATTTAGTCCAACCTTATGTGTGGGGTATTTTTGTGATTGCTATGACCACTGCTTATTTTGAAATTTTTTTTGCATGGGCAAAAGTCTACTACAAAAGTGTCTTTGGAACTTTGATGCGAGAACTGTTTCATAGGATAGCTATTTCTATTTTACTGATCTTTCTTTATTTTGAATTTATTGACGTTTCATTATTTATTTATCTACTCATACTTGTTTTCTTCTTGAGAACATTGGTGATGATGGTCTATGCGCTTAGATTGTATACTCCCCGCTTTAGCTTTGAACTCCCCAGAGAACTGAAGGATATAATTAGCTATTCCCTGCTTATTTTTATTGCAGGAACAGTAGCTGTTGCGCTTTTCGATCTGGATAAAGTTATGATTGAATACTTTATGCCTATAGAACATGTTTCTATTTATGGAATTGCTATCTATATCGCTACTGTCATAGCAGTACCCTCTAAAGCAATGCATCAAATTACAAATCCAATTACTGCTAAATATTTAAATTCTCAAGATTTTCTTCTCTTGAAAGATCTTTATGTAAGAAGTTCTAATACCCTTTTCTTAATTAGTGGATTAATTTTTACACTTATCGTTACCAATGTGTATCAGCTTTATCAAATTATTCCAGAGCCCTACAGGATAGGAGTGAGTATTGTTTTTTTGATCAGTCTTGTAAAGCTGTCAGACAATATTTTAGGGAATAACAACAGCATTGTTTTTAATTCAAAATACTATAAAACTATCTTGTTAGTTGGCCTTATTGTTGTTGGGATTGCCTTTCTTTTAAACATGTGGTTAATACCAACATTTGGAATTTACGGTGCAGCTTATGCAACCTTTATTTCTTTTATGATGTATAATATTTTCAAATTAATTTTTGTAAAAATCACTTTTGGAATTCATCCTTTCAATAAGAAGAGTCTTTATATCTCAATAATCATATCACTTTTGAGCCTTAGCTTCTATTTTTGGGATTTTACAACAGGTCACGTTTTAGTCAATATTATCCTTAAATCTATTATGATTACCAGCTTATATCTTATTGCAAGTTTAAAAGGAGAGCTATCTAAAGACTTGTCCAAATTTTATCATTTGATTTTTAAGAAGAAAACTCCTTAGCCTATTTAAGACTAAGGAGTTTTCCGAATTAATCAACCAAAAATTATTTTAAGGCATAAGGCCTCGACATACACTCTATCCATTAGTGAGTCGTAAAAATTTCTGAGTCTTTACACTTTCATCTTTAAATATTGACCAGTAAATGAGGACTTTACTTGGGCGACTTGTTCCGGAGTTCCTTCGGCAAGTAATTTACCCCCGTTTATTCCTCCTTCAGGACCAAGATCGATCACATGGTCTGCACATTTTATTAAGTCGATGTTATGTTCAATAACCACTACACTATGGCCATTTTCTATAAGTGCTTCAAAAGATTTCAGTAATTTACTGATATCATGAAAATGAAGTCCTGTAGTGGGCTCATCAAAAATGAAAAGGGTCTTATCTGCATTTTTACCTTTGGTAAGAAATGAAGCTAATTTGATACGCTGAGCTTCACCACCAGATAAAGTAGACGAACTTTGTCCTAAAGCGACATACCCCAAACCTACTTCTTGTAGAGCTTCCAGCTTATTGGAAATTTTCGTTTCATTATGAAACGAGAAAAATTCCATAGCATCATCAATCGTCATGGATAAGACGTCATCTATATTCTTACTTTCAAACTTCACATCTAGAACTTGCTGTTTAAAGCGCTTTCCATAACAAGCTTCACATTCTAAGTGAACATCTGCCATAAATTGCATTTCGATAGTCACTTCACCTTCACCTTCACAAGTGTCACAACGACCTCCTTCTACATTAAAACTGAAATGTTTTGGTCTGAAATTCCTGATTTTAGAAAGCTTTTGTTTAGCAAATAAATTCCGAATATCATCATAAGCTTTAATATAGGTCACAGGGTTAGATCTAGAGGATCTCCCTATCGGATTTTGGTCTACATATTCTATATGTTTGATGTGCTTGAAGTTTCCGTCAATACCATCAAACTGTCCAGCTTTGGTTCCGTAGCCCCCATTATGCTTAATCATGGCAGGGTATAGAATTCTTTTAACAAGTGTACTTTTACCACTTCCAGAAACTCCTGTGATAGCTACAAAACAATCCAAAGGAACTTTAACATTGATGTTTTTTAAGTTGTTTTCTCTGGCTCCTTTAAGTTCTACAAAAGCTTTCGTCTTGCGTCTTTTTTTAGGGATTTCAATTTCTTTTTTTCCATTGAGGTACGAAGACGTCAGGGAGGATCCTTTTAGAATCTCTTTATAACTTCCCTTGCCGACGAGATCCCCTCCATGAGTTCCTGCTTCTGGGCCAATGTCTATGATATAATCTGCAGCTTTCATTATATCTTCATCATGCTCTACCACAATAACTGTATTGCCCAGATCTCTTAAGTTTTTTAAAACTTCAATTAAGCGTTCATTGTCTTTAGAATGTAGACCAATGGAAGGTTCGTCAAGAATATACATGGAACCTACCAGACTACTTCCTAAAGAGGTAGCCAAATTAATACGTTGAGATTCTCCACCAGATAGGGTGTTGGACTTTCGGTTAAGCGATAAGTAGGTTAAACCTACATCTATTAAAAATTTAAGCCTATTATTGATTTCTCTCAATAAGCGTTTGGCAACAATTGTATCGTGTTCGTTAAGCTTTAGATTTTCAAAAAACTCACTGACTTTATCAATAGGTAAATCGACTAGGTCTGTGATATTAACGTCGTTAATTTTGACGTAGGTGGTTTCTTTTTTAAGTCGTCTTCCTTTACATTCTGGACATTTGGTTCGTCCTCGGTATCTGGATAATAAAACCCTATTTTGAATTTTATAGGCTTTGGACTTTACCACTACAAAAAACTCGTTGACACCAGTTATGTATTGATTTCCATTCCAGATTATATTTTTTTGTTCGTCCGTCAATTCAAAATAAGGCGTGTGAACTGGAAAATCGAATTTATGAGCATTTTTTATCAACTCCTTTTTATACCAACCTAAAGTCTCTCCATTCCATGGAGCAATACACCCTTCGTATACACTTAAGCCAGTATTTGGAATAACTAAAGCTTCATCAATATCTACAATATCGCCATAACCTTCGCATTTGGGACAAGCCCCCACAGGATTATTGAAGCTAAAAAGGTGCACACTGGATTCTGTGAATTGCATGCCATCGAGCTCAAATTTATTATTGAAATTGGTGAGTTGACCAGAAGCTACATCTTCGATATTTAATTCTCCTTTGCCTTCGTAAAAAGCATTTTGAATTGAATCTGCTAATCGGTTATAAAAATCTTCGTCATGCTTAACAACAATTCGATCTACAACTATAGAAAGTTCGCTCTTTTCAGATATTTTTTGCTCTAAGGCATCACTTATTTTTAAGATCTTATCATCGACCTTAATTCGGCTAAAGCCTTGTTGCTGAAGAATTTTTATTTTCTCTTCTATAGTTCTGTTCTTTTCTAAACTTACAGGAGCAAGAAGTAGTAATTTTTGTTTTTCTTCGAGTGACTTTACAAAGTCAATCACATCGGTAACTCTATGTTTTTTGACTTCATTACCAGAAATGGGAGAGAGTGTTTTTCCTACTCTGGCATAGAGTAACTTAAGGTAGTCATAGATTTCAGTAGAGGTTCCTACTGTAGATCTGGGATTTGTTGAATTCACCTTTTGTTCAATAGCTATTGCGGGTGAAATACCTTTAATATAATCTACTTTAGGCTTATCTAATCTGCCAAGAAATTGCCTAGCATACGCTGAAAGGCTTTCTACATAACGTCTTTGACCTTCTGCATATAGAGTGTCGAATGCTAAAGTAGATTTTCCAGAGCCAGATAGTCCTGTAATAACGACTAGCTTATTTCTGGGTATAACAACATCAATATTTTTAAGATTGTGAAGTTTCGCTCCTTTGATAATAATATACTCTTTGGGATCGAACTTATCTAAATTTATTTGTTTCATAGACTAATGGAATGTTGCAAATATAAAGATATGTCACTCCAAATTGGAGTTGAATACAACCGTATAATGTGTTAAATTTATTAACGGTGCGTGATGGGTTAACTTATATTTATATATTAGCTCTATAAATAATAGCCTATATAACACTTTTACTTAAAAATATTTTTAATTATTAACGCCACCACTTCAGGATAGGTGTTTATTTAAGTAAAAGACATGAATAGAATTCCAATTTCTTCGGAAGCCATATTAGTAAAGCAGTACATAGACGGTGATGAAAAATCTCTTTCTACTTTAATCAATAGGCATCAACAAAAAATTTTTAGTTTCATTTTTTCTAAAGTTTATGATAAAGATTTAGCTGAAGATATTTTTCAAGATACCTTCATTAAAGTGATTAGAACTTTAAAGCGCGGCAAGTATAATGAAGAAGGTAAATTCCTTCCTTGGGTAATGAGAATTGCTCATAATTTGGTCATAGATCACTTCAGAAAAAGTAACAGGATGCCAAAGTTTGAAGGGAAAGGAGATTTTGAAATTTTAGATTTCATGACCGATGGTGATCTTAACGCTGAGCGGCAAATTATAAAAACTCAGATTGAAACTGATTTGCATGAATTAATTAAAGAACTTCCACAAGATCAGCTAGAAGTTTTGGAAATGCGAATTTTTAAAGAGATGAGTTTTAAAGAAATTGCCTTTAAAACAGATGTTAGTATCAATACTGCATTAGGCCGTATGCGTTATGCTCTTATCAATTTGAGAAAAATTATAGAAAAGCACCAAGTCGTCTTGACCAATTAGTCTACAATAATTCGTAAAAAATTGCGTTTTTGTAATATCTTAAATTCACAGATATGGCAAAAATTTACTTAAACGAAGCATCTCGAACTCCTTCAAAGAGTATGAAACCTTCAGCAAAAACAGTTAGATTTATTTTGGATTTCTCTAAAGCTTTTACTGTAGTGACCTACAAAAATCTTCAATTTGATAATGTTCAAAATTAATGGTTTTATCTTTAAATCGAAAAGACTTCTTTATTTAGATTTAGAAGCCTTTTTTTTATTGTATTCATCGATTACAGATTTTCGTCCAATGGTTTTTGTGATGATATCTTTTTCCAAGTCCCATGCTCTGGCAGGAGAATATTGTCGTCCATACCAAATGATCTGAAGGTGTAGATCGTTCCAAACTTCTTGAGGGAACAATCGCTTAGCATCTTTTTCTGTTTTTTGAACATTCTTACCAGTCGTAAGACCCCATCGGTACATCAATCTGTGGATATGAGTGTCCACAGGAAAAGTGGAAACACCAAAAGCTTGTGCCAGAACAACACTAGCAGTTTTATGACCAACAGCCGGTAATTCTTCCAAACCCTCGAAACTTTGAGGTATTTTCCCATTGTATTTTTCGATTATAATTTGAGAAAGACCATAAATACCTTTAGATTTCATAGGCGATAATCCAACGGGCTTAATTATTTCTCGTATTTGATCAGCACTCATTTTTATCATGTCCCAAGGATTATCGGCCCTTTCAAAAAGAAGTGGAGTAATTTGGTTTACCTTTACATCTGTGCTTTGCGCAGAAAGCAACACAGCAATTAATAAAGTATACGGATCTTTATGGTCTAGAGGTATTGGGATTTCTGGGTAAATTTCTTCTAACGTATTTATAACGAAATCTACTTTTTCAGATTTTTTCATTTGCTTTACTTTTATACAAAAATAGGAATTATGACAACATTAAAAGCAGGAGATAAAGCTCCAAATTTTGAAGCTAAAGACCAGGATGGAAATATACATAGCTTAAAAGATTATGAAGGAAAAAAACTCGTTGTTTTTTTCTATCCCAAAGCGAGTACTCCTGGTTGTACTGCAGAAGCTTGTAACTTGAGAGACAACTGGAAAGCTTTACAAGCTCAAGGTTACCATATATTAGGGGCAAGTGCAGATTCACAAAAGCGCCAACAAAATTTTAAAAATAAATATGAGTTACCATTTCCACTTCTCGCAGATGAAGACAAATCGGTTATTGAAGCCTTTGGAGTCTGGGGGCCCAAAAAGTTTATGGGCAAAGAATATGACGGTATTCATAGAACCACTTTTATTATAGATGAAAATGGAGTTTTAGATGAGGTGATTACAAAGGTGAAAACCAAAACTCACGCTGAACAAATTCTGTAATTTTAAAATAATCATCTTAACTTGCCTTCATGAAATGGCAAGAAGCAATTCAAGATTTTACATATTACCTTAAAATAGAAAGAGGGCTAGCCGATAATACTGTTCAAAATTATCGGCTAGATATCTTAAAACTCACCAACTATATTTCAGAATATAATGCGACTCTTACCCCAGAGCTTGTCGATGAAGAGACCCTTCAAGGTTTTATTTACTCTATTTCAAAAGTTATTAATGAACGATCTCAGGCCCGATTAATTTCAGGTTTAAAAAGTTTTTTTGATTATCTCATTTTTGAAGATTACAGAAAAACCAACCCTTTGGAGCTTATTGAATCCCCTCGATTAGGGAGGAGGTTGCCAGATACGCTGTCTACGGATGAAATAGATCAACTTGTTGAAGCTATAGACCTTTCACATCTGCAAGGTCACCGCAATAAAGCTATTATAGAAACATTGTACGGTTGTGGCCTGCGCGTCAGTGAACTCGTAGAACTTAAAATTTCAGATCTTTTTTTTGAGAAAGGTTTTGTAAAAGTAATTGGAAAAGGAAATAAAGAAAGACTAGTTCCCATCAATACGTACACACAGAAATTCATCAGTATTTATAAAGATGAGTTCAGAATACATATCAATCAGCAGTCAGAGTTTAAAGATATTTTATTTCTGAATAGGCGAGGGGCTCAGTTGACTCGTGCTATGATTTTTACGATTGTAAAACAGTTGGCTAAAAAAATAAATCTTCAAAAAAACATTAGTCCTCATACTTTCAGGCATTCGTTTGCGACTCATCTTTTGGAGAATGGAGCCAACTTAAGAGTTATTCAACAAATGCTAGGTCATGAAAGCATTACAACTACAGAAATTTATATGCATTTGGATAAAACTCATCTTAAGTCAGTTTTAGAAAATTACCATCCAAGAGCTTAATTGCTAAACTTCTATTTTGCTTAATATTTTGTAGTTTTTGTAAAGACGCTTGGTCAATATCCCATAAAGTAATTTATAGAGAAGCAAAAAGAAGGCGAGGATAATCAACAAGATAAAAACCATGGTTCCTGTCATAATCCATATTTCTGTAGGATCTAACTCAGTTTGACTTAAAATGACCTTTGCAGACGTTATTATAAAAATAATAGCTAAAAATATGATGTTATAACGCACATAGTATTTTACAGTCGAACGTGTTTTGATGATTTGCTTCATAAGTTGTCTAGCAGAATCATTGACCTGTATACGTTTGTAATTTCTAAAAAAAACAATGATAAATCCGACAAGGACTGTATAATTAACAATCGAAGATAGTCTTAGAAACCAAGTAAATCCGATGCTCTCAATAACAGAATTATAATCTTGAGAAAAGCTTAGTAACTCTACAATAATCCAAAATGAAAATTCTAAAATACTGATGATCAAAATCCACTTCACATTAGAAGAAGACTTCTTATGAATCATAGGAAATAGCTCATCTTTTGAGTAGTTGGGCAAATTTTTTGTTCTATTCTGCCAGTCCTTTTTTATAAGATCTAATTCATCCATAATTAAGGATTCAATATGTTTTTTAATTTTGTTTTCACTCTATTCATTTTCACTCTAGCATTAACTTCAGAAATTCCTAAAGCTTCGGATATTTCAGTATAAGGTTTGTCTTCCAGGTAAAGCAGGACCAGCGCTTTGTCAATATCATTTAATTCCTTAATGGCTGCGTACATCAATTTTAAGTTATCATCTAAAGTTGAATCATAGCCCTCAGAAGAAATCTTAAAATCATAGTCTTCCCAAGGCGAAGTTTGCACCCTTCTTTTTTTCTTTCTGTAAAGAGTTATCGCAGTATTAAAAGCGACACGATACATCCATGTGCTAAACTTAGATTCTTCCCTAAACTTAGGGTAAGCTTTCCAAAGTTGAACAGTGATTTCCTGAAACAAATCTTTATGTGAATCCGCATCATAGGTATACATCCTACAGATTTTGTGAGCAATGTTCTGATGCTTTTCTAGTAGGTCGATAAATTTTTTCTCTAATGAGGTCTTCAAAACTATACATTACGTTTATATGTCGTTAAATTTACCAAAAGTTACATGCTAAACAGGAAAAGATAGTAATTTTAAAAAAAAAAGTTATGAACATTCCAATTACAGATTTGCCAAGAGTGGTTATTATAGGGGCTGGTTTTGGTGGAGTAAGTTTAGTTAATGATCTAGAGAAAAAACCATTTCAGGTGGTTATGCTAGATAAGAGGAATTATCACACTTTTCAACCTTTATTATATCAAGTATCAACCTCTGGTTTAGAGCCTGATTCTATAGCATATCCGATAAGAAAGATTCTTAAAAATAATAAAAATGCTTATTTCAGAATGGCGGATGTCGAGCATATCGACTCCGATAAACAATTAATCCATACAAACATAGGAGAGGTTACTTATGATTATTTGGTGATTGCAACTGGGTCAAGGACTAATTTTTTTGGAAATAAAAGTGTAGAGGACAATGCTATTTGGATGAAAACAGTACCCCAAGCTCTAAATTTGAGGAGTTTGATTTTGGAAAATTTTGAAGAAGCTACAATAGCTGAAGATCCTGAAAGAAAAAAAGCTTTACTGAATTTTGTTATTGCAGGTGCAGGACCCACAGGCGTGGAACTAAGTGGCGCTATTGCAGAACTTCGTAAAAATGTAATTCCTAAAGATTATCAAGATATCGATCCTGAGGAAATTCATATTCATTTAATTGAGGGGATGGATAAAGTTCTACCTCCAATGAGTGCAAAATCTTCTAAAAATGCAAAGAAATACTTAGAAGAACTTGGTGTCGAAATCCACCTCAATACCTTTGTTGAGTCTTATGAAGACCATATCGTTAGGACAAGTAACAAAGACCTCTCTTTTCCTACAGAAACTTTTATCTGGAGCGCTGGTGTAACTGGAGCATCTGTAGAAGGACTTAAGAATGGAGCTTTGATGAAGAAATCAAACCAATATAATGTAAATGTATTTAACCAAGTAGAGGGTTACGAAACTATATTTGCAATAGGCGACATTGCTTTAATGGTTAGCGCAGAGTATCCAAAAGGCCACCCTATGGTCGCCCAACCTGCTATTCAGCAAGGTGCTCACTTGGCAAAAAATTTGTTGAGAACTATAAATAAGCAATCTCTTACTCCTTTTGAATATTTCGATAAAGGTACCATGGCAACGGTAGGAAGAAATAAAGCTGTGGTTGACATAGGTAAAATCCAATTTGGGGGTGCCTTTGCTTGGTTTGTGTGGATGTTTGTTCATCTGTGGTTCCTAGTTGGATTCAGGAATAGAATAGTCACTTTTTTTAACTGGACTTACAGCTACATCAATTACGATAGAGCGGCTCGCTTAATCGTGAGGCCTTTTAAAGCAGAGAAAATAAGATCTCCCGATTAGTTGTTACGAACACTTAAAAAGGGACTTTTCGCTTTAGTGAAAAGTCCCTTTTTAAGTGGAAGTTTAATAAGATTTATTTTTCTAAAACTTCTTTTACCTTATCTCGTAAAGCTTGACCTCGAAGGTCTTTACCAACAATGACACCATTTTCATCAATTAAGAATGCTGCTGGGATAGCTTTTACTCCATATTTTTGGGCTATTGGTTCTTGCCAGTACATTAGGTTTGAAATATGATTCCATTCCAATTGATCATCCTCAATAGCTTTTAACCAAGAATTTTTGCTATTTGGCTTGTCTAAAGAAACACCTATTACAGAAAACCCTTTATCTTTATAGTCGTTATAAATACTTACAATATTAGGGTTTTCAACACGACAGGGTCTACACCAAGAAGCCCAAAAATCAATAAGGGTTACTTTACTCATTGCTTCATCAAGAGTTAGCTCTTCTCCACTTGGTGTTGGTCCTGAAAATTTCGGAGCTTCTGCTCCAACATCAGTAGCGCCTATCTTTGCAATATTTTGGCCTAACATCCTACCTAGGGGTGTATCTTTTACAGTATCAATAAAACCTTCGTAAAGGGATTTCATTTTATTAGAGGGAACAGATTTAGAGTTCATGACATCAGACAAGGCCATCATTCCCACTATAGAATTGGTATGGGACTTAATGAAATCCAAAGTAGCTTTTTTTGATTCTTCTTCCAAGGCATCCATATCTAATCTAGCATCTAGCATGGCAATTTCTTTCTGACTTTGTGAAGCCTGTGTATGCTGATTTTTAATGAAATTTTTCTTTTCTGCAAAATTGGTGATGATGCTGATATAGTTTTTCAATAATATGTTATGTTCGCCTGCTTTTATTTTAGAATTTCTCAAATTTTCATTTGAAGCATCAATCTTTATTGATTCAGCATCATTAATAAAAATGATGTTACCGTTTACACCTTCGATTTGAATAAGATTGATATCTTGATTTTTGGAGGTAGTTAAATCAAATTTAAAAGAACTGTTACTCACTTGAGTCGTGTCTATCGGGACAGGAACATTTTGCGGACCTAAAAGAGCCAAATAGACATTGGTTCCATCAGCAACTTGATCAATAGATGCTTCGAGTTTTGGAGAGGATGAGTTACATCCTAAAAGAAGGGCTAAGATCGAAAAGGCATATAAAATTTTCATTTAATTTAATTTTGATTTTGTACAAAAATAGACAACTCCAAAAGAGTAGAAGAATAACTTAAGAATAAAATAGCCAAAACTTATAAAAGTATCTTAAGTGAACTATCAAATCTTTCCGTTATAAATAGTATTGTATTTTGTATATTTAACTATGGATCACTGTAAAGATATTTATCCTTTTAGAATAAAATTGAGTTTCCAAAAAATATTGGATAACTTTAGCCAACGCTTGAAAACTGAAACCAATCCTATTTCCAAAACATATATAAAAGGTGTTTTAGAATACTCTAAATCTTACCCAGAGTTATTTGAAGGTATCGAAGACTTTGAAAATTTAGAAGTCTACCAAGATCAAATAAAAATTCTTCTTGATGATCTGTTTCCAGATGTGTTAACTTACAACGAGATAAAAGTCGCTACAGTTCCTTTTCGCTCTAAAATGTTTAGAAAAACCAAGCGATTTGAATCCATACTGAATTCAGTAAAAGATAAAGACTTTGAATTTCTACCTAGAAATTTCAATATCGAAAAGGATTATATTTTAGCTTGCATCATAATTATAAATACGTATTACAACTATAATATTGATTTCTTCCGCCCAGAATATTATGATGTTCCAGATGCAAATGGTAACCTAAAAAATTATCGGCTTTTTATAAATGCTGATTTTATTGAACTCATCCCCACAAAAGAGGCTTTGGATATCACAGATAAAGATATAGATGAGCTTTTAAATCGTTATGATGATATCGATTTTTGGAAGGAAAAATTTCCTCCAAATTCATGGATTTTTAAAGGATTTGCAATTCTAAACCTATCTGATGTTACAGCAGACAATAGCATTTCTGAAATTAAAAACCTGTTATTAAACAACAATATACTCTCACACTCAAAGATTATTTCTACGAAAATGAGAGATGTTTTAAGCTCTATTTTTAGTCTGCCCAAATTAAAATTTGGCTTTGCTCTTTTTAATGAAGTCGAAGAGAAATTCCAACATATAAATATAAAATATATAGAAAGTTTTATTTTAGATTCAATTTCAGAAAATGGATGTAAAGAAGCTTTTTGTGAAGGAGCTTATAAATCTATTGTAACTCGACATACTTATTTTAGCATTCCAGATGTGGAAAGTTATGCTAAGAAAAATCCTAGTAATAAATTCGCGAAACATCTTCATCAACAATCTATAAAATCAGCTATACTAGCACCGATAATCAAAAATGAAAAGCTTCTAGCCATTCTCGAATTGGTGAGCTATTCCAAAAATGATTTAAATAATATCAATGCTACAAAGCTTGATGATATCGTTCCTTATATCGCTGAAACAGTAGAAAATTATAGACAAGAAAAGCAAAACCGCATAAAGGCGGTCATTCAAAGTGAATACACCTCTATACACCCAAGTGTAGAATGGAAATTCCAAGAAGAAGCAGAAAAGTTTTTAGAAGGTTTTGCAAATAAGGAAGAGGCTAACTTAGATGAAATTACCTTTAAAAAGGTATATCCACTCTTTGGTCAAATAGACATTGCAGGATCGTCAACCCAAAGAAATTCTGCGATTCAAAATGATTTAATTCATCAACTCAATCAAGTTCTGAATATCATTAATTCAGCCTTTGAAGCTCAACCTATTCCAGTATATGAGCAAATAGGATATAGAATAACAGATAATCTTTCGAGTTTAATGGAGGGAATCTCAGCTTCAACAGAGCAGAAAATCGATAATCTTTTAAAAAATGATATTCTTCCTATCTTGCAACACATCAAAAATAATGTTCCAAACTGCAAACGTATAGTCAATACGTACTTAAAAAAAATAGAGGCAGGTGCCAAAGCTTTTCATGAACAAAGAGACGAGTTTGATGAGACAGTTTCTACCTTAAACTCTTGTATGGCCAACTATATTGATTTGAAGCAAGTGGAAGCACAGAAAATATTCCCTCATTATTTTGATCGTTACAAAACCGATGGCGTTGAACATAATATGTACATAGGTCAATCTATTACTCGTGAACAAAAGTTTAGTGAAGTGATACTTCAAAATTTGAGACTATGGCAACTCAATGTGATGTGCGAGATGGAAAACAAATTTTATAAATTGCAAGATTCCAATGAGTTAAAGTTGAGTTCTAGATCTTTGATTTTAGCGTTCAATAACACCTTAAGTATTAATTATAGAATGGATGAAAAGCACTTTGATGTTGACGGATCCTATAATGCCCGCTATGAAATCATCAAAAAAAGAATAGATAAAGCCTTTATAAAGCATACCGAAGAGCGTATTACCTCCAAAGGGAAACTAGCTATAGTTTACTCTCAAAAAGAATCTGAAAGAGAATACCTGAAATATATTCATTACTTGCAGAGGAAGAAGTATCTAGATGAAAATGTAGAGGTTCTTGATGTTGAAGATTTACAAGGTATTTCAGGCTTAAAAGCCCTAAGGGTAGGGATTTTATACCATACCGACAAAAGCGAAGCTTCTGGTCTAACTTATGAAGATCTGATAGAATCACTAAACTCTTAATCCATCGACTATTAAACTAAAACTTATACCCAACTGAAAATTGTATAACTGCGTTCTTTAAGTCAGTTGAGGTTGTGAAGTTTTGGTTGTCGAAGACTTCTGTTAAGCCAATAACATAACGTGCTTGAATGAATAAACCAGTGTTGAGTAGTTCATAACTCGTTCCTAGAGCTAAACCAAACTCAAAACGATTGATATCATCCTTGATGTTAAAATCAGATACTATTATAGTTTCTGTGGATATAAAACCTGAAGATAATATTTGATTTTCAATTTCTGAATTTAAAATGTAACTGAATTGTGGGCCTAATTCTAAGCTTAGACCTTTGAAGACGTAATATTTTGCAAGTATGGGTAAACTAAGGTAATCTAAATTCAAATCTGACTCGACCCTAATCCCGTCAAAACTTCTGTTGTCGAAGAGATAAGCTGCTCCAACCTGAGAATATAACAGTTCAGGCTGAATAGAGAACTTCTCAGTAAGCTCTAATTCTGAGACTAGTCCAGCATGAAAAGCTGTTCGGCCTTCATCATATCCTAATTGAGAACCCGAATCTGAAGCATCTCCAGTAGCATAAGCGAAGTTCACACCAGCTTTGACTCCAAAGCTAATTTGGTCTTGAGCCTGGAGTTGAACATTTAGGCTTACTAACAGAATAGAAATAATGAGGAGTTTTTTCATAATTGGTTTTATTATAAATTTTTAAGACTACTAAACTCTGAATGGAATTTAAACATTCAACTTGTTTTCCATAAGACTCTAAAACCAAAAATGGTTGCGTCATATAATTTTAAAAGCGATAAAAAAACTAACTACAGAGATAATAATACCGACCATAAATGTTGTGTAGGTCAACCTTAGGAGGCGATATTTTCTTTCTAATACTTTTCCTAGCAGGTAAAGGTCCTTTACCAAAGCTTCATAGACATAGTCTTTGTCTTTTATAATCTCCTTTACTCCCCATAAATAGTCTTTAAAGCTCATTTTATGAAAATTCCCAAAAAATAAAATATTCACATCCCTATCTTCTACTTGTTTTTTGGTGAATTCTCCAGAAGTCACGTTGGGTCTTGTAGATAATATCGACAAAATAATTGATGCTACACTAAAACAGATTAAGATAAGAGTAGGTATCATTAAATGTTGGTTACTTGGATTATCTAATTTTGGGATGATATTAGCCAAAGCTAAAGAAATGATAATCGCATTTACCGATAACAGAATATTTGCTTTTGTATCGGCGATATCACTCAGCTTAATGTGATTTCTTAAGGTGACCCTAAATAAGGTTTGTATACTCCTTTCTGGATTGTTGTTTTTGTATTGAGCCTTAAATTTTGCTTTTAATTTTTCTTTTTCCTCTTTTCTCTTCTTCTTGTCTTTATCTATAACAAGATCGATTAAATTCTTTTGCTTTAAAGTATTCCAATTTTTAATGGCATAATCTGTATAAAATTGATGCTGACTTGAAAGCATATCGATATTAAGATCAAGCCACTCTTTAGGACTGTATGAATTTCCTTGCAGATAAAATTCCTGCCTCAATAATTCGCTTATCTCTTTAAAGTCTTCTCTAGCAAAATGAGAACAGTCGGCATCTTTTAGGACTTTCTCAATATCAGTTGTGGGTTGCACACCAAGCTTTGTGATATCAATAGCTTTTTCAATAATCGAAAGATCATCTTCAGGCAGGTTATGCTCTTTCAGGAAGCTCCTTGCTATCAGTTTGCTCTCTTTTTCATGATTTTCATTAGACCTTGTATGTCCTGTATCGTGGAACCATGCGGCAAGAAGGAGCAAGTTTTTATCTTGGGGACTTAGTTTTTTTTTCTCCGCTAGAAACTCAGCATTTTCAACAACTCTTTTAGTATGATTGAAATTATGGTATACATATATATTAGATAACTTATCTTTGAAAAAATGCAAAACAAAAGTTTCAACCTTAGAAAGTAAATCTGTCATTTTTCTATATTTAAGAGACTATAATTTAAGTTTAATTTAAGAATGAGAAAAAAAATACAATTGATTGTGCTTTGCGGGGTATTTGTTTCCTGCGCGACTTACGAAGTTAAGTATAAAAACTTAGAAAAATTCGAATCGACTTTTTATCCTGAGGATAAAACAAGGTTACAGCGCTTTTATCTTATTGGGGATACAGGAAATGAAAAGTTAGATTCTGTTGCACCAGGCCTTCAAGCTTTTCGAAAATTTGCAGAGGAAATAGATACTCAAACGGATAAGCTTATTATTTTGGGGGATAATATTTATCCTGCAGGTTTGCCAAGTGAAGGGGAAGAGGATAGGGTGCAAGCAGAACAAATTATCGACAGGCAAACGTCAAGTCTTGATTTTTTTGAAGGTGATGTTCATTTTATTCCAGGGAATCACGATTGGTATTCAGAAGGCATTCAGTCTTTAGAAAACCAGAAGCAGCGAATTGAAGACGCTTTGCCAAACCAAGATTTACCTTGGTTGCCTGAGCCAGGTTGTGGGATGTCTTTCGTAGACATTTCAGACGATGTTCATCTTATTATTTTAGATTCTCAATGGGTTTTACAAAATTGGGATAACATACCACAAATCAATAGAGATTGTGAAGACATCAAAACGCGAGATCAATTTTACAGTGAATTTGAAACTGAGCTAAAAAAAAATCAAAATAAAACGACACTTGTAGCACTTCATCATCCCTTGTATACCAATGGAATTCACGGGGGAACTTTCGAATTTGTAAAACATTTGTTTCCTTCTCAACGCAAAGTTCCTCTACCTGTTTTGGGATCTTTAGCTAATATGATAAGGGCCACAGGGGGGATTTCTATACAAGACACTCAAAATAATCAATATCGAGAGATGGTAGATAGGATCTCTGCTATTGCAAGTCGTTGGAATAAAGTCATTTTCGCTTCCGGCCATGAGCATAATCTGCAATACATTGAGCACGATTTGGTAAAGCAGATTGTTTCTGGTTCTGGGTCTAAAGTGTCTTATGCCAAATTAGGAAGTGATGGTGAGTTCGCCTATCCTGGTTATGGTTTTGCTATTTTTGATGTTTTCAAGGATGGTTCCTCTTGGGTCCAATTTTACTCAGCTAACGAAGATGAATCAGAATTGATATTTCAGAAGGAGGTTTATAGTCCAGATGAGATTTTTGATTTAAATCAACTTTCAGAGAAGTTTCCAGAAACAGTAAAAGCTTCTATTTATGAAGATTTCAAACTAAAAAGGACAGATTTTTTTGAAAGTATATGGGGAGAGCGGTACAGAGATATGTACGGAAGATCTATTGAGATGCCAGTTCTTGATCTGGACTCTGCATATGGAGGTCTTCTTCCAATTCGATTAGGGGGCGGCATGCAAACTAATTCTTTAAGGTTAGAAGATAGTTTAGGCCGTCAATATAATATCAGGCAAATCAAGAAAAATCCTATACGTTTATTGCAGCAGTTCGTCTATCCAAATAAGAACTTAACTGGGGAATTTGATGATACTGCAGTAGAAGAGTTATTATTAGATTTTCTAACCTCGGCACACCCATTTTCATTTATGGCAGTACCAGATTTAGCAAAAGCTTTAGATATATACCACACCAATCCAAAATTAGTTTACATCCCAAAACAAGAAGCTCTAGGGGAGTTTAATGCTAAACATGGTGATGCAATCTACATGATAGAGGAACGTCCAGAAAGTAACTGGATGGGAACAGAAGGTAGGTTTGGAAACCCCAATCACGATATAGTCAGTACAGCAGATTTAATAGAACGCCTTCGTCGTGATGAAAAATACAGTGTAGATGAATCTGGTTATTTAAGAGCTAGGTTATTTGATATGTTATTAGGAGATTGGGATAGGCACTCAGATCAATGGCGTTGGTCTGAGTTTGAAGATGAAGATGGAAATCATACTTTCAAACCTATTCCAAGAGATAGAGATCAAGTTTTCGCCAATTTCGACGGTGGTTTTTTTGATGCGATTCGGACCATCAGTAGCTTTCCTAAAATTTATCATCCTTATGCTAGTGATATTAAATACTTAAGATGGTTTAATAATTCTGGCTTAGGACTCGATAGAATTATCATTCGGAATGCAACTGAAGAAGACTGGACAAAAGAAGCTCTTTATATTCAAAACCATTTGTCTGATGAAGTGATCCAAAAAGCCTTTAGTCATTTCCCAGAAGAAATTAATAAAAGGAATACTGAAGCTTTAATCAAAACCTTTAAAGAGAGACTTGGAAATCTAGAGTCTATAGCAAAACGCTATAGCAATATCTTGAATGAATATGCTATTTTGAGTGCTACGGATAAAGACGATATTATTGATGTTGACAGGTTTGAAAATGGAAAGACTCGAGTTCGAGTATATAGAAACAAAGGCGGAGATCGCGAAAGTTTGATGATTGATAAAACTTTTGACTCCGAACAGACCAAAGAATTATGGATTTATGGTTTGGATGAAACTGATGAGTTTTACGTTAATGGCGATTTTAAAAGCAAAATAAAAGTAAGATTAATAGGAGGGCATGACGAGGATGAGTACACTATAAATTCTGGTCAACGAACTGTAATTTACGATTATAAGTCTTTTGAAAATACAGTAAAAAAGAAGTCGAAGGCTAGAGTTGTTAAGTCCGATGATTATGAACAAAATCTTTTCAATAAAAACAGAAAAATATCCTCTTCCAATACGTTTTTGCCAAGGCTAGGTTTTAACCCAGATGATGGATTGCTTTTTGGTTTGCAAACCACACATGCATTTAAAGGATTTCAACTCAATCCGTTTACATATCGGCACAAATTAAGAGCAGGATTATACACCTCTACGGGTGGTTTCGATCTTGGTTATGAAGGGGAGTTCGCTAACGTGATAGGCAATTATAATTTTGTGACTAGTATAGACTATACAAGCCCAAATTTTGCTAGGAACTTTTTTGGAATTGGAAATAATTCAGAAAACCGTGATGATGAGTTAGGCAAAGACTATAACAGGGTTAAAATAAGACGTATTGAAGCTGAAATCGGTCTTAGAAAAGCATCTGCCTATGGTAGTATTTTTGAACATAAATTGAGCTATCAAAACTATAGAGTCCAAAGAACTGAAGGTCGATTTATTGACGAAGCTAGTGCAGAATTACTATCGAATAATCCTGATTTTTTTGATACCCAAAATTTTGTGTCTTACAGGTCTTCCTATCACTATAAAAGCTTGGATGATAATTTAAACCCTAAGCGTGGAATGGATTTCAAAATTGAAGCTGGTGCGACTATGAATGTAGAAAATACAGATCAGCATTTTTTCTTTTTGAATCCATATTTAGAATTTTATAATCCTATTTCTGTAGATAAGAAATGGGTGCTGAGAACTAAAGTAGCTTCTCAGCTTCTTTTCGATGATAATTATGAATTTTATCAAGCAGCTATATTGGGAGCAAATAATGGGTTAAGAGGTTTTCGAAGAGATCGATTTATAGGTCAGCAAAGCTTGGTAGGTAATGTCGATTTGAGACATAGTTTCAATACTATAAGGACCAGTGTGATGCCTCTTCAGTTTGGAGTGTTTGGTGGTTTAGATGTAGGTAGGGTTTGGTCTGATGTCCCAGAATCTAACCAGTGGAGAAATAATTATGGACTTGGATTTTGGGTGAATGGCGCTGATTTATTCGCGGGAACCTTCAATTTTTTCCATAGTGAAGAGGGATTTTGGTTCTCTTTTGGTTTTGGTACAAGCTTTTAAACTATTTTTTTGATAACTCTTAGATTGTGTGAATAGCGATTGATATCTTCATTAAAGATACCTGAATGATCAATCCTATCGATCCTTACTTGGCCATGAGCATGAATAATATAATTATTTTTCATCATAATACCAACGTGAATAATGTGTCCTTCTTCATTATCAAAGAAGGCTAGATCGCCAGGTTCGCTTTCTTCAATAAAAGAAAGAGCTTGACCTTGTTTAGCTTGTTGATAAGCATCCCTATGAAGAGGTATGAGGCTTATTTTATAGACCATTTGGGTAAATCCACTACAATCTATTCCAAATGGAGATTTACCCCCCCATAAATAAGGAGAGTTGAGATAAAGCATAGCTGTATCTACAAGCTGTGTTTTGTTATAATTCGCATTGGTAGAGCCATCGAAGTGATGACTAAGGAGTTCTGAAGCGTGAACTGCAGAACCAATGCAAACAGGCATCAATTGACTGGAAGAGGTGGTCATTAAACCAATTAAATCTGTAGAATAAGTCGATGTCTCTTGAAGGTTTTGAAATGTCAATTCATCGATTTTGAAAGCTTGATTCTCATCTATCCAGCCATCATAACTATCAAAAGCTATGCGAATTTTAATCCACTTGGGTCTTATTTCAGTAATTTCGAAATGATCCCCATAAAGCAACTGGGTAACCATTTCTGAAGTGTCGTTAGCTTCTGCTCTCACAGGCACAACACTTAGAGGACAAATTCCGTATAGCATTTTGAAGTATTAAGAGTTATCGTTCTAAAATCATAGCAGAAGCACCTCCGCCGCCATTACAAATAGCAGCAGCTCCAAGCTTAGCATTATTTTGTTTCATAATATTTATAAGCGTAATCAGTATTCTTACTCCAGAGCAGCCTAATGGATGTCCTAAAGAAACCGCACCACCATTTACGTTAACCTTATTACTGTCTAAGCCTAGCAATTTAGTATTGGCAATACCAACGACAGAAAAGGCTTCGTTAAATTCAAAAAAGTCAATATCTTCTTTGGATACTTTTGCTTTTTTAAGTGCGAGAGGCAAGGCTTTTGCAGGCGCAGTAGTGAAACGCTCAGGCTCTTGAGCCGCATCAGCATAGCCTTTTATAGTCGCTAAAATTTCAAGCCCCAATTCTTCAGCTTTTTCTTTAGTCATCAAAATTACAGCACCGGCACCGTCATTTATACCAGAGGAATTTGCAGCTGTTGCAGTGCCATCTTTACTAAACGCAGGCCTTAAGCTAGAAATTTTATCAAGATTGATATTTTTAAATTCTTCATCTTCTTTCATAATGACAGGTTCGCCGCGTCTTTGTGGAATTTCTACAGGAATAACTTCATCATCAAACTTTCCAGCTTTCCACGCTTCAGCGCTTCTTCGGTAAGATTCTTTAGCGAATTCATCTTGTTCTTCTCTAGAAATTTGGTGTTCTGTGGCGCATAAGTCCGCGCAAGTTCCCATAGCATTATTGTCATAAGCATCCACTAGACCATCTCTTTGCAGGCCGTCAACCATTTGAGCTGGTCCAAATTTTTGACCTTTTCTCAAATGCAAGTAATGAGGAATCATACTCATATTTTCCATTCCACCGGCAACAACGATTTCAGCATCGCCTAACGCAATAGCTTGAGCGGCTTGCATCACAGCTTTCATACCACTAGCACAAACTTTATTAATAGTGGTACAAGGGACAGTATTTGGAATACCAGCACCCATGGCTGCTTGTCTTGCTGGTGCTTGGCCATTATTGGCTTGTACAACATTCCCCATGAGGACTTCATCTACCAATTCTGGTTTTAAGTTGATTTTGGAAAGAGCTCCTTTTATGGCAATTTCTCCCAATTTAGTAGCAGGAATATTGGCTAAGCTTCCTAAAAAGCTTCCAATAGGAGTTCTTACTGCACTTACTATAACGATATCTTTGGACATAAGAGTTTTATTTAATTCTAGCGAATTTATGAATTTTATGCTAATTCAATAAGGTTAAAGGAGATCTTAAGTTATAATTATCAGTCTTATTTTTCTTCTTTCAAAATAGGCACTTCAAAAAACTATTAAAGTTACATAGAGC
>NZ_PJBS01000179.1 GCF_002836055.1 Psychroflexus sp. MES1-P1E | reverse complement strand
AATAAATTTACTTGTTTTGAAAGTGAATTTGATTCACCTTGCTGTATTTTTTTACCCTGAAGATTAAATACTTGGTAATCAAAATTTTCGTTTGCTGATAAATTTATGATTCCATTTGTTGGATTTGGATACATACTGAAATTAAAGGTATCAAAACTAGTAGTAGAAAGAGTATTGTAATTACTAAAAACCTTCACTGCTTGAGAACCAAAATCCCCTCCTCCAATAACCAATTCTCCGCTTCGGGTTTCAAGTGTGAAAGAACCATTTCCAAACCCACAACAAATACCATCTCCAAAAGCATCACGAATAGTAAATGAGTAACAATCGTTTTCAGGCAAATCTAGTGTTTGCTGAACCATCCCATTTTCCTGACTATAAGGTCCACCAGAAATAATAGTAGCACCAGCTGAATTTGTAATATTCCAAGTTGTTTCAGCTGGATATTGATCTAGTTGAATTGTTAAATTGAGTTGATTAGTTAAAAAGACATCTGCTAAGCTAAAGCTGGTAGACCCCTCATTGTTTGTGTTATCATCATCATTTGGAAGTGAAATAACCAACTGATTTGTAGCCTCTGCTTCATATAATATCTCTGGCAATTCAATTTCTTCAGTAAAAAGAGAAGAAAGATTTCCGGTCCAAGTATAAACTTGAGGCGTATTACCGTTTATTGAATATTCAATATCAACAGAAGTTAAGTTATCTGACCCTACATTTTGTAATTCAAAATTTGGTGATAGAGATCCTGCACATTGGTCATCAAATTCTTCAACAGACTTTATTATTGCATCATTAGAATTAGCTAACCTAGTGTATGTTGCATAAGCTCCATTTCCGCTGATAATATTTTGTTGTGTTTCAGTCATAAAAACAACTACCTCCATCTCAGCGTCATATAGGTCAGCTGATATACCATTGTAATCTGCAGGAATAGTATAAGTAAAAGTTTGATCAATAAAGCTACCTTGTGTTGTTGTAGTAACATCAACACCCCATTGTCCAGTTAATAGATGAACTAATCTGTGCATGTGAACGTAGTTGTCTCCGACACCTCCACCAACTTGTGGGCCTGTTGTTTTGTTTTGTAATAAAGCAACGTTCAATTTATTAATGCTTTCAGGGCTATCGCCTGTATAATAAGCCTCCACATGAACAGTTAGTTCATTAGTACTTACATCAATTGAAGCCTCAACACCTAAATTTACGTAAGAAGACTGAGCTAGAGCATCATTTGCAGAAATTGTCCAGTTATTTCTTGACATTGCAGTAGTGCCAGAATTAGTCATTTCTCTTCCTGGGAAATTTTGACGATTTACTGTTCCAGAAGGATAACCAAAACCAGCACCAGAATAAGATTGATTTACAATACCATTTCCAAACGGAGTTCTAAAATCTGGTTGACCAGGTCCAGGAGTTGAAAATCCACCTTGATGAATATTGATGACGAAAAAATTATCTGGATTGTTTTCTTTTATCGCATTTGCAATAGCATGTCCTTGTGGACAAAAAGTACAGTTAACACCAGTGAACTCCTCTAAAATAGCTTTTTTGTTTTCTGGAGTCGTACTTACAATACTCTGACTAAGCATTGGAAAAGCTACAAAAAACAATATTGAACTTACAAGTAATTTTTTTAACATGTTTGTGTTTTTTATAATATAAGTTTTAAATATAGCGTTTTATTAGTTAATTTTTAGTTGATTTGATAAATTAAATTTTTTTTCAATAACCATTTAAACAATTTACGCCATGCGGTTTATCATTTTTCTTTTTCTTTTTGCAAGCTTTCAATCCTTTTCGCAAGACAGAATGCCTAATCTTATTGTAAAAGATTTACAAAACAAACCTGTTCACATCAATAAAGATTTCAATGAGGTGGATAAGATTTATATTTTTTCTTTCTGGGCTACTTGGTGCGCACCCTGCATTAGTGAATTAGAGGCCATAAACGAACATTATGCTAAATGGTCTGAAGAATTGAACATGGAACTAATTGCGGTTTCTACAGATGATTCACGAACGCAACGTAGAGTAAGACCGCTTCTAAATGGGAAAAACTGGCCTTACCAAGTTTTAATGGACACTAATCAAGATTTAAAACGCGCGCTATCTATTGTCAACATTCCTTATATGGTTGTTGTGAAAAATCAAAAAATCGAACTCATTTTCAACGGCTACACCCAAGGTGCTGAAGAAAAGTTATACCAATCTTTGAAAACCCTTTAGTATGCTCAAATATTTATCCAAGGCGACATTACTTTTGCTTGCCTTAGTAAACTCTGCATTCCTGTTTGCGCAAGAAACTGAAAAGGAAGAGGAAAAAAAAGATTACGGCCGTGTGTATGGCGGAATAGAATCTAACATGCAATATTACATAGAAGACAATGGGCTCGAAGGTGCAATTGTCCCAGATGATGCCTTTAGATCTAATAATTACCTATACTTAAATTACAACTACAAACGTTGGACAGCTGGTATACAAGTTGAAGGCTACGAGCAAAATGCATTACTCAATTACAATCCACAATTTGAAGGTACTAATTTAGGAATCTTTTACGTAAATTATAAAAATGAAAAATGGGATGTTACCCTAGGACATTTTTACGAACAATTTGGTAATGGAATGATTTTTAGAGCTTGGGAGGACAGAGCTTTAGGAATTAACTCTGCTGTAAGAGGGGGAAGGGTTAAATTTAGCCCAAACTACAATATGGATTTTACAGCTTTTTACGGAAAACAGCGTTCCGGTTTTGGGGTTAGTTCAGGAGATTTATTTGGATTTGATGCCAATATATTTTTGGCAGAATACCTCAATTTATATGAGAAAAATCAAGACTTAAGTATTGGTTTTAGCTATATAGGAAGGTATGAATCTTTAAACCGCTATATACAATTAGAAAATCCTGCTTTTGATAATCTTACTAATGCATATTCACTTCGTGCAGATTACTTACTGGGTTCATTCTATGCTAATGCAGAAGTCAACTACAAGTCTAAAGACGGTATTTTGGATTCTCAAGGCAGTCTTAGCGATGACTTTGCTGAAACTGGTAGTGCAGTTACTTTTAATTTTGGATACTCCAAATCAGGCTTGGGTCTAGATGTAAGCCTACGCAGGATAGAAAATATGGGCTTTTTCACTCCTAGAGAACCCGCTGTTTATACAGACTTTAAAGGTGACCAATCTTCAAGCTTTGACTATTTGGAAAGTTTTATCAATTTTGCCCCAGCATTAACCAAACAACATCATTCGCTACTTGCCAATATTTATGTATTTCAAGCACAACAAAGCACCTTATTTGAGGATCCAGAAGTTATGCGCGCAGGAGAAACTGGGGGTCAAATCGATTTCTTTTATGAATTTAAGGAAGAGAGTTTTTTTGGAGGAAAATATGGAACACATGTGTATTTAAATTTTGCCACTTGGTATAATTTACCGGGTGTGTACACCTTTAATCCACCAGATTATGATGTAGATTTCTTTGGCGTAGGCAATAAATATTTCTCCGATTACAGTATCGAAATTAAAAAGAAACTAAATGATACTTGGCATTTGGGCTTTAACTACATCAATCAATATTACGACCAACGATTATTAGGTGGTGGGGATTTAGTTCGAGCAGACATCATAACAGGTGAAGCTACTTACAATTTCAACTCAAAACGATCCATTCGCCTAGAGCTTGAAAAAATGTGGGCAGTTGGTGATAGAGAAGATTGGGTTGGTGGTACTCTTGAATTAAACTTAAATGAAAACCTTTCCGTTTATGTTTGGGATATATGGAATTACGGAAGCAAGAAAGAAAGTGAACAAATTCATTACCTAAATATAGGAGGCGCTTTTCGAAAAGGCCCATACCGGGTTGCTTTAAACTTTGGAAGACAACGTGGTGGTTTAGTATGTGTTGGTGGAGTGTGTAGATTCGTACCCGAAAGTTCTGGGTTTACATTAAATTTTAATACTTCATTTTAAGTTTTCATTCAACATTTCAGTAGCGACAGGAGATTCCCTGTCGCGCTTTCGCTTGCATGGAATCACAATCCAAACCTGAACTGTTATTCCGCAAAAATTTCATAAAGAAAGTTTATACGGAATCTTATGCTATCTGACTTTATCGCCAATGTGGATTATGTTGAAATTAAGAGTTTCTAAATTAATTACGAGATATTTTAGAATTGTACTCAGTGACTACTCAACTAACGAAATGAAACTGAAAATTGAAACGGAAAATCAAATTATGGAATTCACTCAAAACGAATATATATTTGAAAGGCAATAGAGTTTTTTTTTAAAAAAAACTCTTAATTACGAAATAAAATAATTGTTGAAATGAACTAATAAATTGAAATTGGAAGAAAAAAAAAGCCAATGACCAACGATATATAAAATTAATGGCTGCCTCTCGCCTACTTACGAAAATCATCTTGGATTTTCTTGATTCCTGTTTTTTTAATAACTTATTACTTAAATTCCAACTAATATTATACCAAACGTTGAAGGTGATTTTAAAAAAAACAAGAAAATATGAAAGAATACAAATTTGAATCATTAATTTATTATTCAAAACTTACAACCGAC
>NZ_PJBS01000178.1 GCF_002836055.1 Psychroflexus sp. MES1-P1E | reverse complement strand
TAAACAGTTACTTATATTTGCAAAGTTTAAATATCTAGAGATAGAATGAGTGAAATTGCGGAGAAGAGAACCATTTCTGAAAAAGAAATACAGAAACTAAACAAAAAATATAAGACTTTAAATTTAATAGATCGCATCAAAGCTTTGTATGAGGATTTTGATGAATCAGAGATAATGCTAACAAGCTCTTTTGCAGCTACCTCAGCATTCTTATTGAAATTATTTTCTGAAGTAAATACAGATCAGATTATTTACTTCATTGATACAGGCTATCATTTTGATGAGACTTTAAATTATAAAAAACAACTTTCTGAAACTTACAACCTCAATGTAAAATCTGTTAAAGCTTTGGCTCATGAACATGAATTTACAACCAAAGACAAGACCTGGTCTGAAAATCCAGACCTATGCTGCTCTATTAATAAAGTAAAACCTCTTGAGGTAATTAAAAATAAATATACTATTTGGGTATCAGGATTGATGGAATGGCAAAGTGACCATAGAAACTCACTAGATATTTTTGAGCAAAGAGGTGACATCCTTAAATTTTATCCTCTTGTTGACGTAAGCAAACAACAAAGAGACGATTTTATAAAAGCACATGATTTACCCTTTCACCCTCTAGTGGATAAAGGATATCATTCTATTGGTTGTCAACACTGCACTGTTCCAGGAGAGGACAGAAATGGTCGCTGGAACAATAATCCTAAAACAGAATGTGGGTTACACCTATAAAAAACTTCAAATAAAGCTTTTTCCTTTATAACGGATTTTTTTCTATACAGAAAAGTTGAATAACAATCCTGGTTGGTTATTGGTATCTCATCTTCTTCAAAGACTTCCTCAATACTTCTATAGCCTAAATATTCCTCTATCTGTTTTGAAAAAGTATTTATAATAATAAAGTTTGCTGTTTTATATCTGGAATCGACTCGCCGATTCATTGCGCAAAATTATTATCTAAACCGATAGTTATACTGTTAGGAATAAAAGCCTTGTGGACACCTTTAGCCTCTCTCGTGTCTAGTATTAAAGCTATAGTTTAGTTAGCGACAGCTGCAAATGCATTAGGCTTTAAAGGCTTCTCTCCCCTCTCTATGATATCATCAATACTTTCGTAGCCCTGTATTTTCATCAGCACATTTTTAGGAAAATACCCAGGAGGTGGAATTAATCCTTCGAGTAATTCTTTTATGAATTCCTCTTTAGTCATATTTGGTCTTAGTGGGTAATTAGTCTCTTTTTGATGACCTAGTGTATCTGTAGTCTCCTTGCTCAGTATTTTACAACATGCACTCCCGCACCATAATTAGGATAGACTATCAAATCATCTAACAATGACATAATTTTATTTCTAAGAGAATCAAAAACATGAGCTGCCAGCTTTTCTTCTATAAGATCAGCAATCACATGTTGTGCTAGATCTGGAAGGCACACATCGCCAATAAATAAAATATCCCCTGTAATAATATGATAATTTCTCCAGTTTCATCTATAAGTAAATACGTAGTCAGCTCCATTGTATGTTTAGGAGTATGAATCGCTTTAATCGTATACTCTCCAACTTTAAATTCTTGATTATCTTCAGCAATGACTGCTTCAAAATCAGATTTAGCAGAAGTGCCAAAAACAATATTAGTTTCTGTTTTTTTAGCCAAATCTAAATAAGTTCTCACAAAATTAGCGTGAAAATACATTTCAAAAACATATTTTAATTTAGCAGCATTGTTGATTGTATTGTCTATATAAGGCTGGACTTCTCTCAGCAGATCAAAGATCGCAGCTTCTCCGTTATTTTATAAGTAATAAGCTAAATGAGCTATACATCCTTTATGAATTTTTTCAACTTTCATAATTACAGTTTTAGAATTATATAGCTAAATTAAAAAGTATCTGAAAAATTGAGTGAAACAAAAGTTACAAATAAACTGTAAATGAGTGAAATATGATGTAAACATCAATTTCTGCGAAGCTAATATAAAATAGATTTTCTGAATTGACTAGGTGTCATACCTTCCTGTTTTTTGAATTGGGTGACGAAATAACTAGAACTATTAAAACCGGTAGAAAAAGCTATATCAGATAGCTTGGATGAGGTTGTTCTTATGAGTTTTTTTGCTTGTTTTAACCGCTCACTATTCAAATACTCCATCGGAGTTTCACCCAAAGTATTTTTGAAGCTTTTGTAAAAATGAGATTTGCTCATACAAGCCTTGTCAGCCAAATCCTCTACCGTAATATCATCTTTATAATATTCTCTGATATATTTTAGGACAAAAGCCATTCTATGGTTATCGAACAAATAAGAATTTTCATCTAATAAGGCTCCTCGAGCGTTTGTTTGTAGTAGACGGAGTATGAGCTCTTTTATCATAACATCTAATAACGCATCTTTAGACTTATGCCCACTACTAAAAGTTTGCAAAAGCCTTTCTAAAAGATGTTGTACTTGAGTATTATTATTTAAGTGTAACGGAGATAAGTTGAGGTTTGAGCCTAAAGTAAAACTTTCTTCTATTTCAGTTGCATTTTGGTATACATCTATAGTTTCTTGAATTTTTTGAGAATCAATTCCTAGCGCCATACATCGAGTAGGAGAATCTAAGGTTGCATCTGGAAAATCGATAATCATTTTCTTCTTAGCTGGAAGTACGACAGACTCGCCAGGTAAAAAATCGAAAGTGGCTTTATTTTTTAAATGCATGATTTTTCTTCCAGAAATCATACTTGCTATAATAGGACAATCAAACTCTAGATAAACCTGATTTGCTTTTTTATGTGTTTCATAAATATTCATTTCAGCAAATTCAGCAGAATAAACTGTTCTGTTTTCTACTAGAGTTTCAATCTTTCTGTAATTTATATGATTGTGCAAAGTTGAGTCTAAGGACATTTTAAATAAATAGATTAATGATATTTAAAGATAGTATTATTATATTTTAAATAAAATTTATAGTCTATTTTTAACTAATTCTAATTTTTAAACATATAATATTATGAATCACTCAAAACCAAAATTCAAAGAAAAGTATGGAAACTATATCAATGGAGAGTTTGTAGATCCTATTGGAGGTCAATATTTTGAAAATAGGTCTCCTACCAACAATCAATTTATTGCAAAATATCCACGATCTCAGAAGGAAGATGTAGAAAAAGCAGTAGATGCTGCCAATGCCGCAAAAGTGGCTTGGGGAAATACATCAGCAGCTCATAGAGCGTCTATTCTTCAAAAGATTGCTGATGTTATAGAGGAAAATTTAAACGAATTTGCCGCAATAGATACTTACGATAACGGTAAAGCCATAAGAGAAACTGTGAATGCAGATATTCCCTTGGCTGTAGATCATTTTAGATACTTTGCCTCTGTTATAAGAGCAGAAGAAGGAAGTGCCACAGAGCTCAACGAAAATACACTTTCATTAATCATAAAAGAGCCTTTGGGTGTCGTTGCTCAAATTATACCTTGGAACTTTCCAATGCTTATGCTCGCTTGGAAAGTAGCACCGGCATTAGCTTCCGGTAATTGTGTAGTTTTAAAACCCGCAGAGCAAACACCAAGTTCAGCAACTTTCCTTATGGAAAAAATTGGTCATTTATTACCACCTGGTGTTTTAAATGTCATCCATGGTTTTGGTCCTGAAGCAGGTAAACCATTAGCTTCAAGTTCAAAAGTTAATAAGGTTGCATTTACTGGCGAAACCACCACTGGTCAATTAATTATGCAATATGCATCCAAAAACCTCAACCCAGTGACTATGGAATTGGGTGGAAAATCTCCAAACGTATTCTTTAATTCTGTCATGGATCATGATGATGCTTTTTTGGATAAATGCATCGAAGGGGCCGTTCTTTTTGCCTTTAACCAAGGTGAAGTTTGTACATGTCCATCGCGACTTTTAGTTCAGGAAGACATTTATGACAAGTTTGTGGAACGTGTTGTAGAGCGTACAAAAGCAATTATACAGGGAGACCCATTCAATATGAATACCCAAGTAGGTGCACAAGCCTCCAACGATCAATATGAAAAGATTTTATCTTATATGGATATTGGTAAAAAAGAAGGTGCCAAAGTGCTTTGTGGTGGAGAAGCTTTCAAAGCTAGTGGAGAATATGCTGATGGTTTTTATATTCAGCCAACTATCTTGGAAGGTCACAACAAAATGAGAATTTTCCAAGAGGAAATTTTTGGTCCAGTACTCGCAGTATGTAAATTTAAAGATGAGGCTGAAGCTTTGGAAATTGCCAACGATACACTTTACGGACTAGGTGCTGGAGTATGGACACGAGATGCTCATCAACTATATCAAATTCCAAGAGCTATAAAAGCAGGTAGAGTATGGGTCAACTGCTACCACGATTACCCAGCTCATGCACCATTTGGAGGTTATAAAAAATCTGGATTTGGTAGAGAAAACCACTTGATGATGCTCAATCACTATCGCCAAGCTAAAAACATGCTTATTTCTTATGATAAAAATAAGCTTGGATTCTTTTAGATTTAATTTAGTATCATTCAATTTAAAATCATATTCAACATGCGCCTTGACTTTTTAATTTATTCTGATTTTAATTGTGGAAAATTAA
>NZ_PJBS01000177.1 GCF_002836055.1 Psychroflexus sp. MES1-P1E | reverse complement strand
ATTAAATTGGTATCATACCTTGTATTCATTAAATTCTTTTTAAAACCCTTATTTTTAAACTAAATTTGAAAAAAATATATATTGAAAACTATACTTTTAGCTGTTGCCTCAGGTTTAATCCTTGCCTTAAGCTGGCCAACAAATGGATGGAGTTTCTTGAGTTTTATTGGTTTCGTCCCTTTACTTTTTGCTGAATTTACCATTAGAACAACTCATACTCAAAGAATAAATCTCAAAGTTTTTGGACATGCGTATCTAAGCTTTTTCATGTGGAATAGTATGACCACCTTTTGGCTTTACTACTCAACACCCTTTGGAGGGATTTTCGCAATACTTGCTAACTCCTTATTGATGAGTCTTGTCTTTTTAATTTATCATATTGTTGCAAAACGCGTTGCTTTTACAGCGGCTTCCTCCTTTTTTGTTGTGTTATGGCTCAGTTTCGAGAAATTGCATTTGGGCTGGGAATTTTCGTGGCCTTGGTTGAATTTAGGAAATGTCTTTGCTAATGATATCGCTTTGATACAATGGTATGAGTATACAGGTACTTTTGGTGGTAGCCTTTGGGTTTTAGCCAGTAATTTCATCATCTTAAAGGGGATTATTCTTTATTTACAACATAAAGATTCAAAAATTATAGTGAGAAGTGGAATAAGACTCGCTTTGCTTATGGGCATTCCTATAGGTATTAGCCTTCTTTTAAAACCCGATACTAGTGTTGACAACAGTATCGAAACTATTGTTCTTCAACCTAATATAGATCCTTATACTGAAAAGTATAATAGAAATGATCAGGGGATTTCTAAAGATTTAGTAGACTTGGCCCAACCTCTATTAAACGATAACCCACAGCTGCTTATCGCACCAGAAACGGTCTTTGCTGAAGGCACAGAAATTACAAGCTATACCTATTCAGAAGCCCGAAGATTTTCAAAACTCTTACTCGATAAAAACGATCAACTCAATTTGGTTTTTGGAATTTCTATGTATGAATTGCTAAAAAAAGAAACTGACTTATCTCCTCAAAGCAATTTTTTAAGAAAAGGTCTTTGGTTCAACGATTACAACAGCGCTGTTTTTGAAAAAATGGGATCTGAGACTCAATTTTATCATAAATCTAAACTTGTTGTGGGCGTGGAAAATTTCCCTTATCAGTCTACCCTTAAACCTATACTAGGAAATATTATGATAGACCTTGGAGGAACGGTGGCTATGAAGACCACTCAACCCGAACGCAGCGTTTTTAAACTGAATACGGGCTATAGTGTTGCTCCCATCATTTGTTATGAATCTGTATATGGCGAGTTTGTAAATGGTTATGTAAAAAATGGCGCCAATGCCCTAGCCATCATAACCAATGATGCCTGGTGGGGAGAAACTCAGGGTCATCAACAACACTGGAGTTATGCGCGACTAAGAGCTATTGAAACGCGGCGTGCTGTGGCACGAAGTGCGAATACTGGAGTATCTGGATTTATAGATAAAGACGGTGAAATTATCAAAAAGTCAATCTATAATGAAAAAACAGCACTGATTTACGATTTGCCCCTTTATGAAGGACAAACGTTCTACGTTAAACACGGGGATTATATACCACGGATAGCAAACTTTTTAGCCTTATTTATTTTGCTTTTCGGAGTTACCCGAAGAAGAAAATAAATTAACTTATCTTCTGCAATGCTAAGGATAATAAGATATAGACGAAAATTATAATTGGAATGGCAACAAATTTGAAGCTCACCAATAAAATAATACTTAAGACAACGATTAGATACCTATACCAATTTTCAGAAAGTTTTAAATTAGAAATCTTTAATGCAAACAGCTTAAGCTCAGCATTCAAAAGTAAAACGCTCAAAAATGATATCGCTATAAGAAAATAGGTATTTTGAATTAATTCTGATAAAAAAGAATCGGGATGATAGTCTAAAATGAGGCTAAAACTAAGAATCAAAAGAGCATTGGCTGGAGTGGGCAGACCTATAAAACTGTCCGTTTGTCGATCATCAATATTAAACTTTGCAAGTCTATATGCTGAACCCAAGGTGATAATTAAACCTATAAAGACAACCCAACTGGTTTCAGTGGAAAAAAAAGTAAGATCAGAAACTGAGGGATTCAAAGACTTAAAAAGAAGTTGACACATAACTAGTCCAGGAACTAAGCCACTAGTTACCATATCTGCTAATGAGTCTAATTGTAAGCCCAAGTCACTTTTCACTTTCAAAACCCTGGCTGCTAAACCATCAAAAAAGTCGAAGAAAATTCCAATGCAAACAAATACCGTTGCAGCTACCAGATTATCTTGAACCGCAAATACTGTCGCCATGCATCCCGATAATAAATTGAGAAGTGTAATAAAGTTTGGAATTTGTTTTTTAATCATATTTTCAACAACTATCTAGATTTGACACAATAAGAAAAAGCAAAATAAGTTTTAATATTATTAATTATAGCATATTTGCTAAAAAAATTATCGCATTGAAGAGGCTTGTCCTTATATTAATTTTTACGTTGTCGTGTTCAGTTTTTTCACAAACTGCAAAATATTCTAATGAATTTCTGAACATAGGCGTAGATGCAGCTTCATTTGGAATGGCAAATGCTGTAACCGCAACCACAAATGACGTTAATTCTGGGTATTGGAATCCTGCTGGACTGGTAAACCTAGAGGACAGCCAAGTCTCGGTTATGCATGCCAATTATTTTGCAAACATTGCTACTTACAACTATATAGCTGGCGCAATGCCCATCGACAGCAAAAGTGCTGTGGGGTTTAGTATCATCCGCTTTGGGGTGGACGACATCTTAAACACTACACAACTCATTGATGATCAAGGCAATATTGACTTCAATAGGATAAGTTTATTTTCAACTGCAGATTATGCCTTTACCTTATCTTATGCTAGAAATTTACCCTTGGAGGGATTTTCATATGGTGTAAATGCTAAAGTAATAAGAAGAGTTATCGGTGATTTTGCGCAAGCCTGGGGGTTTGGCTTTGACGCAGGGATCCAATTTCAAAGAAAGAGTTGGTTTTTTGGAGTTATGGCTAGGGATATCACCACGACGTACAATACTTGGACTTTTGATGATGCTGAGCTGGCCACTATCCAAGGGGCCATCGATGGACAAAACCAAACCACGCCTGAAGCGACTGAAATTACACTGCCTAAACTTCAACTTGGCATTGCTAAAACCACCAGTATTCACAGAGATTTTGATCTTACTACGTCCTTGAATATGGATTTTCGCTTTGCAGAAACCAATGATATTATTTCCTCAGGTTCTATGAGTGCTACTCCCGCTTTTGGCTTTGAAGTTGACTATATCAAATTAGTCTACTTAAGAGGCGGCGTCGGTAATTTTCAAAACCTTGAATCCCTTGGTGGTGAGGGAACCAACATTGGTTTCCAACCTAATTTTGGAATAGGATTTCGGTATAAGGGTATTCAAATTGACTACGCCCTTACCGATATTGGAGACCAAAGCCTTGCCTTGTATTCCAATGTTTTCTCTGTAAAGCTAGATTGGTCTGTATTTAGGTAAATTTCAGTGTGTAATTCGCGATGCAAAGCATCACTTTGTTAGTGTTTTTTTTTAAAAAAAATTATGGAGGTCAGTTGTTAATGACTCATAAATTCCATCTGATTAATTTTATACTCATCCACCATTTTAGTTATTAGAGTATTGAAAATCGTGGCCTTGCTTTTGAAGCGGTTTAGTTTATAACAGAACTGATTGAAATACCGGTTGATGTTAAACTCGCTTACCAATGATTATGTTGTTCTTATCCATGTTTTTACCTGATGGATTATGGTGTGCAGTGCTTTGAAGTTATGCCGATTTTTGCTCGGTATCTGGGTAATATTGAAAGCTTTGGCGATGGGTTTCCAAAGCTCTGTAGTGATAAGCGCATCTCTATAGAGGTAGTTCACTGAGATATAGTGAAGTGAACTTGCCGAAAAGTCCATTATGCTTTTTATATATAAAGTTTTACATTACCCATATCGGTAAATTGTAAAGCTATCGATGCCTTCTTTTTCTTGACGTCATAGCTAAGATCGATTTTTACCTACTCATAACCCCCAAGTAGAAACTCGTCAACGTGTTCCGCCCCATCCATTGGATGTTTGCCATTAAATGACATCGCCTTCCTAACTTTGTGCATAAAAAGGCGTGCGGTTTTCTAGCTGACACCATAGCAAACCCCGTTTAGGGGGCTGAAAGGCTCTTGGTGGTAGTGGCCATTTCAAAACAGATGAAAAAGACCTTTCTCAAACCGAACTTAACCTTATGGAACAAAGTGTTTGCAGTAGCTGACTCTCGGTGCCCGCAGATATTACACTGGCGAGCAAAATCCATATTGACCTGACAGGACGTAGGGTTGCATTTCAAGCATATATAATTATTCTTTAAACCAGCAAGATATTCCCTATTCGAGATTCGTTTTAACTGATCAGAGAACTCTATAAGATTTTTGACCCTTAAATATGCTCATAATTTATTAATTTTACTTCCCCTAAAGTTTAGTATTTGTATACTGACCTCTATAAGATTGCGTAGAAAACAAGCTGAATATTAGCTGTAATATCCTTACTAATAAAAAAATTAAAAATAGTATCATCATCTAGTATTGGATGCATTGCCCCTAGAATA
>NZ_PJBS01000176.1 GCF_002836055.1 Psychroflexus sp. MES1-P1E | reverse complement strand
GCTAAAAAGATACTAATTGATTAAAATGATATGACGTATTCTGGACAAGTAAGAGTTACTGTGATTCGAGAAACTAGAGCAGTGAATATAGCGAAGTAATAAATAAGCAATTCATATATTATAAAGCCATAACTTTAATTAGTTGTGGCTTTTTTTTTAATCTTGTTTCCTATTTATAATCTCATATAAACAATAGTATTATTTGTTTTGAGTTTGTAGTATAGTTGAATACCTGTGATTAAGCCAAACTGTCTTGAGTATCCTAGGGTTCGTATAAGTCTGATTATTTTTTTCATTTCTCTTTATAATGTCTTGTCCTGAAATACGGCTACAGGTTAAAATTGATTTAGGCTGTTTATAAATATATCATATTAGGTGTTTTATAGTCTAGAGATAGGTATAATCTTATTTCGTTGTATAATTCTTCCATTCAATAACTTAACGCAACAAATCTAAATTTATAGATTTGTTATTATGGTATGTAAAAAAAGCACCTTATTAAAGGTGTTTTTTCTTTTACAATACATTAATCTACAGCTAACACCCTACTGTTTAACAAGTAGTAATTTTACTTGATAAAAAATTAATCCAACAAAAAAAAATCCAATGAAAAACTATTACTTCAAAAAAGTCAAGGCTTTAGCTATGATTTTTTTTATGTGTTTTGGTACAACTTTAATTGCCCAAAATTTTGAATTACAATTGCTACACTATGCCGAAGTTGACGGCAACGAGGAGAGTGCTCTTGATGCAGTAGACGAGTTCTCTGCTTTAGTAGATTTTATGTCTACTTCCCATCCAGATAACGCTGCTGCTTATAATATTGCAGAAACTGATGCTGATCAAGATACTAGAATTAGTATGGCTCAGATAAATCTGCAGATTACAGAAATATTTTCAGGACAATCAGGAACAGATTTAACTGAAGATTGGTTCGAAATCCTTAATGCGGGAGATGTCGCTTGGGTATCAGGTGTGGATGACGACTTATATTATGATGATGAATCAGCAGATGCAACCACTGCCGACCTCGTTCAAGGAATTACAGATATTCAACCAGGAGAACGCGTTATTGTATTGATTACAGATAATACTGCAGGAGATGTAGATGCATTCAATTTGGTATGGAGTGAAGTTGTTGATTTAACAGGAATTGAAATTGGATTCACTGACGGTTCTGGTCTTGGTGGAGGTGTAGATGCTGTGACTTTATGGCAAGGAGACCCAATGACAACAGATCCAATTGCAACTGGGTCTTATCCAGATACAGCAACTAACGACGGACAGTCTTATGATTTGGAATTGGCAGAATTTAGTTCAGTTGGTAATTCAAGTTTTGCTGTTGAAACTTTAGCGCTAGGAGGAAGTGCCAGTGATGTTCCAAATATAGGTTCACCAGGTAATGTGCCACCAGCCGCACCGAATTTAGTAATTACAGAAATTTTCTCTGGTCAGGAAGGCGATGATTTAACTGCAGATTGGTTTGTGATTTATAATGCAGGTACGGTTGCTTGGACGTTTGGTTTAAATGACAATTTATATTACGATGATGAATCAGCAGATGCAAGTGCCGCAGACCTAATTCAAGGTATTTCGGTTATTCCCCCAGGTGGATATGCCATTGTTTTAATTACCGACAATACAGGAGGAGAAGTTAATACCTTTATTACAGTTTGGAGTGAAGTTCTAGATTTTACTGGTGTAGAAGTTGGTTACTCTGATGGTGCAGGCCTGGGTGGAGGTGGTGATGCGGTTAACATTTGGTCAGGAGATCCAACATTGTCTATGCCAATTGGTACGGCTTCTTATCCAGATACAGCTGCTAATGATGGACAAACTTACGATGTGCAACTCAGTGCCTTTAGTACAGTTGGAAATGCCAATAATGCTGTAGCAACAAACGCTTTAGGTGGAGATTTAATGGATGTTCCAAATATTGGTTCGCCAGGAAATGCTATTGCAACAGGAACTTCAGTTGAGGTTGAATTTACTGAGGTTTATAATTCTGTAATGGAAAACGAAGGAAGTATCACTTTAACAGTTTCAATTTCTGAAACACCAACAACAGATGTTACTGTAAATTTAGATGTAATGGTTGGAGGTACTGCGGTTGAAGGAACCGATTTTACTTTAGCCTCTGCTCAAACACTAGCATTCCTTTCAGGAAGTACAGATAGTCAAACTATAACAATTCCTGTTTTGGATAATACTGAAGATGGAAGCGACTTATATTTTATGGTGAATCTTCAAAATCCTGTAGGAGTTTTAATAGGAAGTGAATCAGAATTTTCAGTTTATATTTTAGATGATGATACGGTTGTGCCAACAGAAAATACATCAGTTTTAGATGCTAATTATCTTACAAGCTATTTGGTTGATGAAAGTGGAACAGCTGAAATTACAGCCTATGACCCAACGTCTCAAAGATTATTTGTTACAAATAGTTCTAGTATCGAGATTTTAGATTTTTCAGACCCAAGTAACATTTCATCAATATCATCTATAAGCTTGCCTGCAAATACAGGTGGTGTGCAAAGTGTTGCGGTAAGTAATGGTATGTTTGCTGCAGCAATTTCTGCAAATCCATCAACAGATCCAGGTTTTGTAATGTTTTCTGATACTGATGGTAATAATCAGGCTATCGTTACAGTAGGAGCATTACCAGATATGATAGCTTTTACACCAGATGGCACAAAATTATTATCTGCTAATGAAGGAGAGCCAAATAGCGATTATAGCATTGACCCAGAAGGAAGTATTTCAATTATTGATGTTACAGGCGGTTTGGCAGGCATAGACCAAAGTGATGTAACAACATTAAACTTTAATGCTTTTGATTCTCAATTGGCAACATTATTGGCAGATGGTGTTAGAATTTTTGGACCTAGCGCAACAGTTTCTCAAGATTTAGAGCCTGAGTACATTGCAGTTTCAGACGATAACTTAATGGCTTACGTAGCGCTTCAAGAAAACAATGCATTAGCTACTTTAGATTTAACCACAAACACCATTGTAAGTGTGTCTTCTTTTGGTTTGAAGGATCACAGTATGGTAAACAATTCCTTAGATACAAGTGACGAAACAGATTTTGTATTTAATGCATCTTGGCCTATTTATGGAATGTACATGCCAGATGCTATAGATTATTTTAATGTTAGCGGAACAAGCTATATTATTACAGCAAACGAAGGTGATGCTAGAGAATATAACGGATTTGAAGAAGAACGCAAGTTGGGTGATAGCGATTATGTCTTAGACCCAACAATTTTCAGCGATGCAGATATACTTGCTATAGACACCAATTTAGGTGACATTGGAATTACAAATGCCTCTGGCAACACGGATGGTGATGCTGAGTATGAAGAAATTCATGTATTTGGCGGTCGTTCTTTCAGTATATTTAATGCTAGTACGGGAAATATCGTTTCAGACAGTGGTAATGATTTCGAAGTGATTACAGCAGCTCATCCAACATATGGAGCTATTTTTAATGCAAGTAGTAGTAATAACAGTTTTAAAAATAGAAGTGATAATAAAGGCCCGGAACCAGAAGGTGTTCTGGTAAAAGAAATAGACGGCTCTTATTATGCATTTATATTATTAGAACGTGTAGGAGGTGTTATGATTTATGACGTTACTGTGCCGTCTGCACCAGTGTTTCTTCAGTATCTTAATAGTAGAGATGCCGTTGCAGGAGGAACTGAAGGTGGTGATTTAGGACCAGAAGGTATTGTGTTTGTCGATAAAAACGATAGTCCAACAGGAACTGCCTTACTCGTTGTATCTAACGAAGTGAGTGCTACATTATCTATCTATTCTTTAGATAATGTAACCTTAGGTTTAGAGGAATATAATTATAATAAAAACTTTAGTATGTTCCCAAATCCTGCGAATACGAAAGTGAATTTAAGTAAAGCGGATGATTATAAGCTTTACGATTTCTCTGGTCGTATGGTTAAGCAGGTTAAAAATTCTTCATTTATTAATGTTGAAGGTTTAGCACCCGGAATATACATTGTTAACAATTCCAAAGGGCTTTCTAAAAAGCTATTGGTAAAATAAAATCACAATTTTATAAGCTTAAGCCTCATCAATTGATGAGGCTTTTTTATTTTTAATATTAGAATTATTTTTAATCTTTTGATCATATAAAATACTGAGATTATAGTAAATTTCCAGTAGATTTCATTAAACACGAATAAATGAAAAAAAAATATTGTTCTATTGCTAGTTCCTTTATTCATGGCTTTTCAATGTTAAGGTGATGATCCGGCTCCTTTCGATAAACTCGAAACAACCGGTTTTGGGTCGATGGGAAATTTCTAATGAAGTAATGAATGGATTTATATCTGATATGTTACCAAAGTTTTGCGAATTTTTGGAATTTGACACTGACGAAAACAAGAGAGATTATAAAGGCTTTTTAACCTATATTGGTTCACAGGGTTTGATAAACAGTGGTTCATTTATAGTGGACATAACCAATCTGATGATATTCTTTACTGATAATGATGAATTTATTTTTGAATTCTCAGAAGGTGATTCTCAAGAAAATTTTATTGTTGACTTCACAAAAGATGGAACAAATTATACACAGACTTGTGTAAAACTAGAATAAAAAACAAAGCACAACAAAGTACTTTGGTAAAAAACAAGTAAAAATGCATTAACTTTTCACTAAAGTACTTCTATAGGTATCC
>NZ_PJBS01000175.1 GCF_002836055.1 Psychroflexus sp. MES1-P1E | reverse complement strand
CGTCATTAAAACAAAATCGAGCCAAATAATGAAAATTGAAAAAGTAAAAAACTATAACCAAAAACTATTAGCAGTTTTAGGAACAATAGGAGCGATATTTTTGGTGGTAGCCTTAATTGCTTTTATTTCGGTAATGATTCAAGAATATCGTAGGTCTTCTTCTTATGATGATGTAGAAACTGGAATCTTATCTGATGAAAAAATTGAAAAACTACAAAAAGAGAATAAACGAGAGCAAGTTATCTCTTTCAGGCAACCGAGATTAATTGATACCCTAAGCTCAACCTATATCATTCCTGTTTCTCATAAAACTTTGGACGAACAAGAAGGTCTTGGTGGACTTTTAAATGCTTACAGTGGTTCATCCGATTTCGAACCAAGTGATAGCCGATATTCAAGCAAAATATATGGAGATTATAATAATGTAATTATTTACAAACCGAAAAATGGAACCAGTAAAAAACTATTCAATAAAAGAATAAATTTTGACAGAATTCAATCCGAATATTTTGGCGATGACATCTTTTTGCTAATAAATGTTGCGCAAAAAGACACTTATAAAGATGGTGTGATAAATCTAAATGATTTTAAAAGCCTGCACATTTATTCTTTAAAAAGTGAAAAGCTAGAAAATATTGAGATTGAAGGAATGGACGTTTATGATTATGAATTTTTAAACGAAACAAAAGATTTGATTATTAGGTTTGGAATTGACAAAAATGATGACGGAACTTACAATGAATATAACGAGCCGACAATCATAAAAAAATATAATTTAGAAACTGGAATTTTAACGGATATTGTTGACGAAAAAATACGTTCGGAACTTCAGAAAACTTTAGAAGGTTCGCAGAAATAACGACGCACAACAATGTATAAAAAACATAGGGCATTTGTGCTAAAACGAAAGTTCTGTGCATATTAACAAAGTCCGCTAAATATAAAATTTGGCGTTTATAGTAGAAAAGATAAAAGCAAAATATTTATATTTAGCTAAGTAATAAACCGAAACAAAAGTGCTTATCACCTGCCCTACGTTTCTTATACTAACCGTTGGCAAACATTAAAAACTGAAATTCAATGAACAAAGTGTTTTCATTTAGCCTTTTGGTTATTACCGTAGTTTCACTTAATGCTCAAACAACTGATGTTGTAACAGGCTTAAGCTCACCATATGGGATATTTCTCAATGGAACTGATTTATACATTGCAGAAAAAACTGGTGGTAAAATATCCAAAATTGATATTACAGATACCAATCCTACCGCAGTGGATGTCATTACAGGTATTGTAGGGCCTACTGATATTGTCCTTAGTGGAAACGATCTATACTTTCTAGAAAATGGGTCAGAGATACTATCAAAAATTGATATTACCGACACAAACCCGATACCTGAAGTAGTTATTACTGGATTATCAAGTCCGACAGGAATGGTAATAAGCGGAAATTTTATATTCATAGCTGAATTTACAGGTCGTAAAATATCCAAAGTTGATATTACTCAAAGTAATCCCGTATTAGTAGATGTATTAACAAATGGACTCTTCTATCCAAATAATCTCTTTCTGTTGGGAAATGAATTATACATAACAGATTTTGGCTATGATTTTGTATTAAAGATAGACATTACTGATTCAAATCCAATTGCGACAGAAGTAGTTGCTGATTTAGATGGACCTTCAAATGTAGCAAGTTATGGAAATCAATTATTTATTGCTGAACACGACGGAAATAAAATATCCAAGATAAATTTAACTGACCCAATCCCAAGCCCAATTGATGTAGTTACTGGAATTGATTTTCCTTCGGATATAGTTTTTCACGATAACGTATTATATATAGCAGAACTAAGTGGGAATAAAATATCGAAATTAGAGGCCAATTTAGGAATTGATAATATGGTATTGAAAAGTAAAATACTTTTGTATCCAAATCCTTCTAAAGGTACTATTCAATTATTAAACATTTCCGGATTAGAAGGATATAAAATATATAATTCAATAGGGTCAAAAGTTTTAGAAGGATCAATTTCGGAAAACGAAAAAATAAATATTCAAAACTTACAGAATGGAGTTTATATCATCGAACTGAGTTGTGGAAAAACAATTAACTTTATAAGAAATTAACGTTTGCCAACAACGGCTATAATTCAGCAGGTCTGAATCGTAAGCTTGATATTTATTGCTACATTTAAGCTTATTAATTAATCGGAATGATTTCGGTAAGCTGCTCCTCCATCCGACTTGTCCGCTGCGCAGACGCCTCGGGGTCGCGCCAGTCCTGCCGAAATCATAGCCAAACACGTTGGCAAACATTATGAAAAAATGAAATACAAAATTAGAACAATATCAGTTTTTCATTTCGTATTTACATTTATGACAATACTACTAAGCTTATCCTATGTAACTTATAAATTTAAAGAAGCAACTGATATAAATCCCGATGAATTAATTGTTTTTATTATAGCTACTTTATTAATTTTTGTAATTTATTGGATTTCCGTAAAATTAACTTCTGGTATTGCAGAAATTACTTTATCAAAAGAGCATCTTGAATTTGAATGGCTGAACAAACCAATATTGAAATCTCAAGATAATCATAAGATTGATTTATATGAAATTGATAGTTGGAGTTTTTCAATAGAATATCATTATAATTCTTTAGATATAAATTGTCATTCATCTAGTATTTCAATCTCAAGATTTCCTGAATGGGGACATAATAAAGATGATTTTCAAAGTTTTATAAGTTCTTTTTCTCATAAAATAGAAAGGATTAATAAAAAAAAACTTGAGAGAAATAAAAGAAATGATAGATCAGATCAAAAAGTAGACAATGAAAAACTTATAAGAGATCAGGAAAAAGTTTTTAATAGCTCGAAAATGCCTAAAATTCTATTGGGTGTTTATATAATTGTTATGATTCTCGGTGTTTTTTATGTTTATAATAATTGGAATACAGGAAAATCGAACATAGGAATAGTAATAGCTGGACTAATTGGATGTGTTTTTTATATAAGAAAATACAGAAAGAAAAAATAACGTTTGCCAACACGAGGCTATAAGTAATGCGAGAGGTTCAGGCAAAATCGAAAGGTCTGTGCATTTTTTTTCGCTCGCAATTTGTATCTTTAAAATATGAAAATTATAAATAGAAAATTGCTCGCTTGGGTCTGTGCTGAATTGAAAGGTTTTGGCTTTTTAACCTCGCACTACATATAGCCCAACCGTTGTGCCGCATACCAAAACGTCCTGAAAATATGGAAACAAATGAGAAACTAAGAGAACAGATTTTCGAGATTATAAAAAATCAACTTAGGGATAATGAGCCACCTGAAACTAAGTCCACGTATAACAGATTAATAAGAAAAGGATTTGATGATATGCAAATCAGACAAATGATTGGACAATGTTTGGCCGTTGAGTTATTTGATGTTATGAAATTTAGAAAACCATATAATAATGCACGATATATAAAGAATTTATTAGCTTTACCTAAAGAACCTTTTGATTAAATGAAAAAAAATACCAAAAGAGAATACAGACTTCGTTCAGCCAAGAGTTGGATAAAAATATATTCTGGGAACAATGTTGTTAAAGGATATTCTAAAAAATACTCTGTCAATAAATTATGCGTGTAAAGGAGTTACGAATGATAGGAAATGAAATTTCAGAGGAATACGAAAGATCGTTAATGAACTCAATGGAAGCACTAAGACAACAAAGACTTTCATTCAAGAAAAAAAGAGAAGATGAATTGAATACCGTTTATGAATTCGAAAATGATGAAAATTTTACGCTGATTATTGGATATACAAACGGTGGATTTCCATACGGACTGACTCACGAAGAATAAAGTACGACGGCACAACAATGGCTATAATTAATACGGGTTTAATGCTTAACCCAAAGTTCAAAGCCTTTAACGAAGTCCGCCAAACCTTTTGATTTGGCTTTAGAACAAAAAAGATAAAACAAAATAAAAAGTTTTGGCTAAATGCTTAATCGGAAATTCAGTAATTTTAATTCCCGCACTAACCATAGCCTAAACGTTGGCAACAAGCTGAAAAAACTCACTCAAATTGAATAAGGACAAATTTAAAATAGCAATAATTCTAACTTTGATTCCGACATTGGCTATGGCAAATGCTGGTTCACCAATGATGTGGTTTGGAATTTTACATTCTCTGATTTTGAATTCTCTAATCGGAATTTATGAAAGTCACTACTTGGATAAAAGAGAAATCTCTAATCGGATGTGGCTAATCATTATCGGGAATTATTTCTCAATGTTTATTGGACTATATTTCATCGCACCTTATTTTTCTTCAATTTCTGGAAATATTGACTTTTGGGGCGGAAACACATCTTATGGAAATTATGAATTAACCGGATTTATATTTGGAATGTTAGCTTCTTTTATTGCAACATTAATTTTGGAATTTCCTTTCTATTATTTATCAATAAAAGACAAAACAAAATGGAAAAATGGAACTTGGAAGTTTATCGAGGCAAATACAATATCGAATACAGTTATGTTTTTAATTTATTTTATGATTGTAGTCGGAGGAAGTAAATAAAAAAGCCAGTTGCCAACAATGGCTATAATTAATACGGGTTTTGGTGCTTAACCCAAAGTTTAGTGCTTTAATTAAGTCCGCCAAATCTTTTTGATTTGGCTTTATAAAGAAAAAAGATAAAACAAAATAAAAAGTTTTGGCTAAGTGCTTAATCGGAAATTCACTACTTTTAATTCCCGTACTAACCATAGCCGAGCCGTTGTAAACAATTAAAAAACTCAGTCCTAG
>NZ_PJBS01000174.1 GCF_002836055.1 Psychroflexus sp. MES1-P1E | reverse complement strand
TTTTGTGCTAAACCGAAAGGTCTGTGAATATTAATGAAGTCCGCTAAATATAAAATTTGGCATTTAGAACAAAAAAGATAAAAGCAAAATATTTATATTTAGCTAAGTAATAAACCGAAACCTAAGTGCCTATCAACTGCCCTACGTTCCTTATACTAAACGTTATGCAAAACTTAAAACCAGATAAATGATAAGAACTATTTTGACCTCACTAGCATTTTTTATTAGCTCAGTAATTTTTGCTCAAAACCAAGGGAATTACATCATAATAATTAATAATGACTCCATTAGAGTTGATATTAATAATGATTTTTCCTATAAGACTACTTCAGGAGAAGAATTGACAATTAGTATTATACAGCCTGATATATTGACTTATTCAGATGATATGATTTCTTTTAGCCATGATAAGTCACTGAGTGTGTCAAACTCAAAAATTGAGCAGGGTATTGAACAGTGTATGATTGTGAAATCCACAGGTAATGGTTTTATGGTTCAAAAATATCAGACAATGAACCCAAGTAGTTTGACTCAATTAATGCTGAATGAACTTACTAAAGAAAGCATAAATTATGGTTATTCGAAATCTGAAAAGAAGTTCAAGAAAAAACTAAAAAGTGGTCAAATAATTGAAGGTATTCAGGCTACTCTAAAATATAAAGGGGAAAAAGAAGTATATACTGTAGCAACTTACGGAGCAAAAGATGAAGGTATAATCGTAATTACAATGTTATTAAACGAGGATTTTAAAGAGGATCAAGAAATAATTAAGTTATTCTTAGAAACATTATCTATAAATGACTGATAAATTTGCATAACAAAACCTAAACTGCATTAAAACGCAGTTTAGCTAGACGTTGTATGTAATCAAAGAACTGAATGGAAAATCAACCAATAAATAAAGATGTTAGTGAAGAGGACTTGAACCTTATCTATGATTCTATAGATGATTTAAATAAAGAACTAAATAATGTTGCGGTTGAAATTTTCAAAAATGAAACTGATAAAAAAGTACTATCTAAACCAAGTCACTTTACATTCTCTATTGTTCATCGTGCAATTGAACTGAATAGAGGTTTTAAAGCATTAACTGAAACGAATAATTGGATTACAGCAATCAATTTAATTAGGCTACAGGCTGATAATTGTATGCGACTATTCGCTTTAAGTTTAGTTCCTGACAGACTTGACTTCTATCAAAGAATTATGAAAGGCGAACATATTCGAAATATAGAAGACGGTGATGGAAATAAAATGACTGACTATTACTTGTCCAAAAAGTTAGACATTCTTTATCCTGGATTTCGACTATTATACGGAAATACAAGTGGTTTCATTCATTTTTCGAAAGAACATATGAACATAAACAATGATAGAATTGATAATGGGGATGATTTTGTAATGTATATACGTCTTGCAGAAACAACCGAATTTCCAATCCACAAAAAAATTGACTATGCATTTAATATGTTTATGACTGGAAAAGAACTGTATAAACTTCTGAAATGTTATAAATTAAGTAAGGAAGATTTTATGAAAAATTACGGTGAATAAAGACTACATACAACAATGGCTATAATTAATACGGGTTTTGGTGCTTAACCCAAAGTTTAGAGCTTTAAACTAAGTCCGCCAAATCTTTTGATTTGGTTTTAAAAATGAAAAGATAAAACAAGATAAAAAGTTTTGGCTAAGTGCTTAATCGGAAATTCACTACTTTTAATTCCCGTACTAACCATAGCCGAGCCGTTACAGCACATATGACCATAAAACTAACATTTGTCATAATTTCAACTTTTCTGCTTTTTATAAGTTGTGATAAAAAGCAGACGGATTTGGAATTTGAAAAATCTGTTGCTAATGAAATTTTTCCAGTGTTACTTGATTCTGTATTTCACGATACAAGATTGGCACCGCCACCACCACCGCCACCAAATTCTGAATGGAGTGATTCAACAGCAATTAAATGGGACGAATCTAAAATGATAGCCGAATACGAAAAACGAAAAGCTGAATTAGAAAAGGACACAACAAAATTGGTAATTGCGATTGTGGACAGTACTTACCAAATAAATGAAAGAGCGAAAAAAGAACTTATTGATTTTTACAAGGATTTCGAAATTGAATTAGATACTCTCAATATTGAAGAATCCTATAAAATAAATTTAACGGATTTAAAACACGCTGATAAGTTTAAGCTGAAATATCGTTCTGAATTGCCAGCGACAAGCAAAGTGTGGAAAGGAGATTACGATTTTTATCTTTCTGGAATAACTGGGTTTTCCCGAATTCAATTTGACCGAACAAAAAATTACGGAGTTATGATAAGCGGATTTGGTTGCGGGCGACTTTGCGGATTTAGTGGTTTGGTTTTTATTAGAAAAATAAATGGTAAATGGATAATTGATAAAATAAAAGTTACGGCAATATCGTGAAAAAATACGTGCTGTAACACCGTATATAGCTCATAGCTAATTAGTTGATTAATCGAAGTTATAGCGTATTTGGAAGTTCGCCAAATTTTTTAATTTGGCTTATTGAGAAAAAAGATAATAATAAAATTAAAAAATTGGCTCGTGCTTAACCGAAAGGTAATCGCTATTTTGCACGCTACTAGCCATATACACAACCGTTATGCACAATTAAAAACAACTATAATCCAATGAAAACTAAAATTCTAATTCTACTAGCCTTTCTTTCTCTTCTTTCTTGTCAAAACACTAAGAAAACATCTAGTAAAGAAAATACACCAACTTCTAAAATCAACATCAATAAAGGTTCTGGTAAGTTTATCATCGAAGGAGGACATAACAAAGCAGATAGTATTGTAATTCACTATTACAAACCAAGTAATTTTAGTAAAACATCAGATGTTGTTTATGTAATACCCGGAGGTGGACGCAATGGAGATGATTATAGAGATTCTTGGATTGAAAAAGCTGAAGAATATAATGTTCTGGTATTATCACCCGAATATAATGAAAAAAACTATCCTGAATTTTGGAATTATAATTTGGCTGGAATGTATGAGGATGTGAAAATTAACCAAGATAGAACAGCAATTGAGAGTTTTAGAATAAATAACAATCCAAAAGAATGGATATTCAATGATTTCGACAGAATTTTTGAAGAAGTTAAGGGAAATCTTGATTTAAATACAGACACCTACGATATGTTTGGACATTCAGCTGGAGGTCAGATACTACATAGATTTGCAATCTTCAATTCAAATAACAAAGCGAATAGAATCTTGGCAGCTAATTCTGGTTGGTATACCACACCTACGGATTCAGATGAATTTCCATATGGTCTTAAGGGGACAATTCAATCTTCAGAAAAGATTGACTACAGTTCTGAATTAATTGTTTTTTTAGGTGAGAAAGATGATGCCAACGAAACAAGAGGAAGCTTAAGGCGTTCCCCAGAAGCTGACAAACAAGGTTTAGGGAGATTAACTAGAGGAAAATATTTTTATAATTCATCTAAGGAAATCACATCTCAATTTAATAAAAAACACAACTGGAAATTAGAAATAATCCCAGATGTTGGACACGATTACAGAAAAATGGGACAAGCTGCTGCTGACTATTTATACAATTCTGAAAAATAAAAGTGCATAACAATGTATAAAAATAATAGCAGTTTTATCGCTAAAACGAAAGTGAGTAAATATAAATAAGGTCTGTTTTTAACCGAAAAGTAAGTGTTTTTTAACCCGCTACTATTCTTATACGAGACGTTGTGTGTAATGCAAAAAAAGCTTTGCTACCATTGAAAATTACGATATGATTTTAAACTATATTAATTGGAATCTTGACCCAGAAATAGCAAATATCTTCGGATTTTCTATTCGCTATTACAGCTTAATGTTTGTAACAGGAATAATTTTGACTATTTATACTTTAAAGTGGCTTTTCAAAAAGGAAGGTTTATCATCTGAAAATCTTGATAAACTTACAATGTATGGAATTGTTGGTTTAGTTGTTGGAATGAGACTTGGACATTGCCTTTTTTACGAACTAGATTATTATTTAGCAAATCCACTTGAAATGATACTTCCTATCAGGTTTCTTGAAGAAGGAGGTTTTGAATTTACTGGTTTTCAAGGTTTAGCAAGTCACGGTGGAGTTTTAGGTTTTCTTATTGCATTGTTTTTTTACTCTCGAAAGACAAAACAATCAATGATTGGCACTTTGGATTTAATTGCGATCGCAGCACCTTTATTAGGCGTATTTATCAGATTTGGTAACTTTATGAATTCAGAAATTATTGGAATTCAAACGACAAGTCCTTTAGGTGTGATTTTTGAACGAATAGATAATATTCCAAGACACGCAGCACAATTATACGAGGCAATTTCCTACCTTATCATTTTTACGATTATGGTATTTCTTTATAAAAAAATGAGGCATAAATTTAAAAGAGGATTTTTCTTTGGACTTGTGCTTGTGCTAATTTTTGTAGCAAGATTTTTAATTGAATTTGTAAAAGAAAACCAAGTTGGCTTTGAAGATGAAATGTCTTTTAATATGGGACAAATTTTAAGTATTCCTTACGTTATAATAGGCGTAGGATTTATGATATATGGACTGATACGTGCGAGAAGCACTACACACAACAATGTATAAAAAACATAGGGCATTTGTGGCTTAACCGAAAGGTCTGTGAATATTAACTAAGTCCGCTAAATATAAAATTTGGCGTTTAGAATAAATAAGATAAAAGCAAAATATTTATATTTAGCTAAGTAATAAATCGAAACGGAAGTGCTTATCAACAGCCCTACGTTTCTTATACTGAACGTTGTGC
>NZ_PJBS01000173.1 GCF_002836055.1 Psychroflexus sp. MES1-P1E | reverse complement strand
TTTAATGATTTTTGTTGTAATCGCAAGTTTGAATTCTGGCGAAATAAAGACACAAACAATTATATACTTTTCATTGCTCCCTTCTCAAATGATAGCTGCTTATATTTTAAATTATTATCAAATACCAAGACTGCTTCTAAAAAAAGACTACCTACTATTTATAGTCTCCATAATCTTATGTGTATATGTGTTTTCGGCACTAGGAAGATTGAGTGTTGTTTATATCGCAGAACCATTTGTTAGAGATGGCTTTACACAGGAATCTATAGTAGAAATTTTATCTGATACCGCAAATTTGCTTTCTATCTACTTCCCTACAGTTTATATTTATGCATTTATCATGTTGATAGTTAAATTGATTAAAAATCGATTTGAGGAAAAGCATCAAATAGAGATTTTGAAAAAAGAAAAAGCTACTAGTGAACTTAAATTTTTAAAAACACAGATACAGCCTCATTTTTTATTTAATACACTTAACAATTTATATGCTCTAACTTTAGTGAAATCTGATTTGGCTCCAAAAATTGTATTGAAACTGTCTGGTTTGCTGGATTTTATATTATACCAAAGCGATGAGAGCACAATATCAATACATAAGGAAATAGAATTATTACAAGGGTTTATAGATTTGGAATCATTGCGTTATGGTGATAAACTAGATTTAGTATTTGAGCATAATGTTGATAATGCGAATACTCAAATTGCACCTTTAGTGTTATTACCTATAATTGAAAATGCATTTAAACATGGATCAAGTGGAAACCCGGATCACGCTAGAATACATATAAAATTATCTGTAGTAAATTTGGAACTTGATTTTGAAGTCCATAATACGAAACCAAAGATTCATTTACTAGAGGTAGACCCTAATAAATCTGGAATTGGAACTATTAATCTTAAAAGACAGTTAGAGCTAAATTATCCAAATAAAAATCGATTAAAAGTTGACGATTCTTTAGATAGTTATTCGGTAAAATTATATTTAGATTTAAAATGAAATCATGAAAATAAGCTGTTTAGTAATTGATGACGAACCATTAGCAATACAGGTGATAAAGTCACATTTGAATAAAATTCCTGGTATTGAAATTATTTCAACTTTTCAAAATCCAGTAGAGGCTCTTGATATGATAAAATCGACTAAAATAGATCTTATTTTTCTTGACATTGAAATGCCATTACTGTCTGGAATAGAGCTTTTAAAAACCTTGCAACACCCTCCCAAAGTTATTTTTACGACGGCGTATAGAAATTATGCAACTGAGAGTTATGAGTTGGATGTAGTGGATTATTTATTAAAACCCATTTCGTTTACACGTTTTTTAAAAGCAATTAATAAATACAAGAATCTAGTAAATGTCAACATTGTTGAATCCACAGTCAAAGATGAGGAATCCAATAATCACTTATATGTAAACTCCAACAAAAAATTTATTAAATTAAATTTTAATGATATTCTATATGTAGAGAGCATAAAGGATTACGTTAAAGTAGTTCTGCATGATAAAAGCGTTATCACTAAGGATTCAATTAGTAATTTTGAATACAAATTACCTCATGAATTTTTGAGGATTCATCGCTCATTTATTGTTAATACAATTAAAGTTACGGCGTTTACTAAAGTAGATGTTGAAATTGGTGCAAGAGAGCTACCTATTGGTGCAAGTTATAAGGATGTGGTTATTGGCTTTTTGAAAGAAGGTTAGGATTTAATTTTTTTATAAAGATACTCACTTCTTAATTCTTCCGCTCTTTTTCTTCCTGCATTATATTCAGGATCAATTTTAATTGCTCTTTCTAAATAGATTAATGCTTGTTTTCTGAAACTTTTTGCTTTATGTGCTCTTGCCCATCCCCAATAGGTAAAACTTAACAATCTAAAGCCCGCATAATCTTTATTCCTTTCGTGTTTTTCAATTATGGATTGAAAATCTCTTTTTGCGAATTTTCTTTTCTTCCACATAAACCAAGGTAAATTCTCCGCAACGCTACCACGCATAAACTCTGGTCTTGGTGAGAATTTAGCATATTTTTCTACGGCGCCCTCAAATAGATCAAAGGCTTCACTTAACTGTTTTAATTTTCTTGTTTCTCCACTCATAAGTGCAAGTGCAGATGCTTTATAAGTATCAATAAATAATAACAGTTCTGGTATTGTTTTTTTGTTATTTTGAAGTTCTTTTAGAATGTTAAAACTTTTCTGAGCATAGCCCGAAAACTCTTCTGTTTTATGGAAAAACGTTAAATTTAGTGCTACTTCGTGGTAAATTAATCCAAGTCTAACTTTGTTTATTTCTGTTGGATTATCCTGATAGACTTTTTCAACTTCTTTTAATTTAGATTTTACTAAATCTCTACCTATAATTTCCATTACATCATCTAAAGCAATTTCGTATTCTGCTATTTTTTCTCGATTTAAGTTTTGTGCGTTTGTGTTTATTGTCATAAGTGTAATTCCTAATATTAATAATATACATTTCATCTTGTTGTCTTTTAGATAAAACAAAATTAGCTTCACTTGAAAGTTAAAAACGTTGACTTTAGTTAAGAAATTTAGTTGAATAGAATTCTTTTTCTAATTCTACTTAAACTTTCAGGTTTGATACCTAAAAAGTTTGCAATATATTTTTGAGGTACTCTTTGAAAAATTTCTGGGTTTTTGTTTAATAGCTCTTTATAGCGAGTTTCTGGTTTACTCGACGCTAATGACAATGCGATAGCTGTATTACGCATAGCAACTTTCTCTGCTATTTTTCTGCCTAAAATTTCGTATTTAGGATATAATTTATACAATTCTAATAGTTTGTTCTTTTTGATTATTTGTACTTTTGTGTCTTCTAATGTCTGAAAAGAAATATAACTTTTAGAGCCATTATTAAAACTTTTAAATTCTGTAATAAAATTGTTTTCCAAAGAAATATCGCAGGTTATTTCGTTTCCATCTTTAATATGAAAATGTCTAATAGAGCCTTCTTCGATAAAAGCAACAAAATCACAAACTTTATTTTCTTGCAATAGATAATCTTTTTTACCGATAGTAGTTGTTATAAAATAATCTTTAATAATGGAAATTTCACTTTCTGAAAAGTCAAGTAAAGATTGACAATATTTTATTAAGTTGTTTTTCATATTTAAGTATGACTAAAATGATATGTGTATGGTTAGTTACGTAGTTAAGCTACTAAATTAGTAAATGAAAACGAACCAGAGGAAAATAATCAAGACTCTCCAATTTGGCGAGAATCAAAGCAATTAATTAAAACCTGTTTTGTGCGTTCGTTTTTTTTCTTTACGTAGAATGATCCAAATTAGAATTGAAAAAGTTAATGTTAATAGACTGAAAAATTTCTCAAAATAAGTTTTAGCTAAAATATTTCCAATAGTATTCAATCCAAATAATATAAAGAAAATCCATAAAGTAATATTCACAATTTTTATTGATATAAACGCTCTTAAATACTTTCCTTTTATCAATAGGGTTGTAATTAAGAATAGATTGATTATTACAGAAATGGTTTCAAAAACATACATCTCAAAATCATTTTTCAATCTTCCACCCCAAGTAATTTCATAGGAAACTATTTTTAACATAATACATAAATGAAAAAGTATTACCGTTACCAATAGATAGAGCATAGTTTTAATTGCAGTTTCCGTATTCATTATTATTTATATTATTCTAAAATATTTGTTAGGGGGCATGGTGAAAAATGTCTAACATAAGACACGTAGGAATGGTGTCGAGCAATGTCCTTTACGCCATACCACAAGCCTAATCTTTTGTGTTTATTTCTCTAGAAGTCAAATGAAAAGGGTTAACAACTTTACAAATAGACACTCATTTTTTTGATTAAAAACCTCATTGCACTATATAGAATTGTAGCCAGTTATTTTTTTATAATATCCTTATATAATTTATCTTCTAATTTTTCATCTTTCATTTTTTGAGAAATTTCATTGGCTGTTTTCAGGTAGTGTTTTCTATTATATAAGTCATATATTAATGTGTTTAATTTATCTTTTTTTAACTTATTGATAGAAATCCCTTTTGGCCCAGCTCCTAATTTTGATATCAGATTGTTCCAACCAAATTGGTCAATTATGTGAGGTATAATTAATGTGACGCAACCATATTTTAATGCAGAATTAGTTGTTCCTGAGCCTCCATGATGAATTACTCCGTAAACTCTATTAAAAATCCAATCATAAGGTATTTGATTAACAAAAAAGAAATTTTCGTTTAAGGCAAATTTATCGATTTTAATTAACCCACCTGAAGCTGTATTTACAATAACAGGGATTTTCAATTTGTTTAATTCATTATAAATTAGGCTAGAAGTTTCTCTTGGAAAGGAATTTATCATACTTCCGAAAGTTAGAAATAAAACCTTATTATGATTGTTTAAGAAATCTAATAACTCTTGACTAGGTTCCCAATTGATTGTTTTACTCCGTTCATGATAACCCGATACTTGAACATTTTCATTCCAGTAATTTGGTCTTTGGAAAAGAGAAGGTGAAATAGTGTAGACAAGGTCTTTTTTGAAAAGATTTTCTTTTATCTGTTTTTTTGAAATAGACAATTTTTCAGGAATACTTTTTTGAGAGTCATAAATAGTTTTTACTAGGCCGTAATTAGAAAGACGATAGGTTAATTTATTAATAAACGTTCCAAAATTTTTATTAAATCCAATATGTGAATGTCCTTGTACATAATACATAAAATAGGGGACAGGGCTAACTAAAACTGTTCTCTTTTTATTTTTCATACCCCAAATTACAGGATAATTGCATTTAGCGTTATGCACTATAATGTCAGGTTGCTC
>NZ_PJBS01000172.1 GCF_002836055.1 Psychroflexus sp. MES1-P1E | reverse complement strand
GCAATAATTTGAATCTAGCATACTACAAAAAATAAAAACCGTATTTCTTGTCATATTTTTAAAAAACTTGTCACTAAAAGAATAGAGACACATTAAAACAGGTGTCATTAAACTTTAAGAATATGGAAAATAGCAAAAAAATAAAACAGTTTTTAAGCAACACAATAATTATTAATAGCATTGTTTGGGCAACAGTGATGATTGTTTCTTATTTTATATTAGGAGATGCATACAAAAAAATTAGCTATATTTTATTGAGTGGTTTTTTTATCGATTTTTTAAGAATGAATTCGGCAAAAAATAAATTGGAAGAGACACCTTCAAAAAAAGACTAAGCTAGTACTTCATTTTTTTTGATATCTTTAAATGCATGGGTAATTCACAAAATACTTTTGAACAACTCTTAAAAGAGAACAAACATAAAATTTACAGAATTTGTAGAATTTATGCTTCTACTCCTATAGAACCACAAGACCTTTTTCAGGAAGTAGTTTTTCAGATATTGAAATCACTGCCAAATTTCAAAGGAAATTCTTCTGTTGATACTTGGGTGTATAGAATTGTGCTAAATGTCTGCTTACGTTCCAAAATGAACCTCGACAAAAGCAATCAGAAAACAGCACGGTTTGATGCCATTCACTTTACGCCAGTTGCAGAAACTGCAGATGTATTTGAAGAAGAAAAGTTTACATATTTAAAAGAATGCATTGCTACTTTAAATGAAAGTGACACCTCTATTATTGTATTGTATTTAGATGAATTGTCTTACAAAGAAATTGCAGAAATTACAGGCTTATCAGAAAATCATATTGCCGTAAAAATGAAAAGAATACGAAATAAATTGTTTGAATGTATTACACCAAAAATCAATTAATATGCTAGAACAAGAACTAAAAAATATCTGGAAGAATTCTTCAAAAACAGCTCAAATAAGCATTGAAACGGATCGATTGGTAGAAGAGTTTGACACAAAGATGACATACATTCAAAAGAAAATTAGAAATAGAGACGTAAGAGAAATTTGTGCTTCTGTAATTGGCATACTAATTTTTAGCTTTTTTGCATATGAAATTCCGTTTCCAATTACCAAGTTCTCCTGTTTCTTATCTATTCTGTGGTTTGTATATGTGATCTATAAATTTAGAAAATCAAATCAACAAAATTCATCTGAAAAGTTCTCCTTATCGCTTAAAGAACAACTAGCACATAAAAAACAGCTATTGCAACAACAGGAAAAACTATTATATTCTGCTGCCTATTGGTATGCTGGTCCATCATTTATAACAAACTTTATATTTATTATCGGCTTGGAAAACCCAGCAGATTATAACTGGAAAAACCTGTTTGCAGAAAACCTACTACCATTAACAGCTACCGATAAAACAGGCATATTAATAGGTCTGGCATTCTTTTATTTGTTTAGTATATGGATCAACAGAAGAGCCGCTAGAAAAGACGTACAACCAATTTTAAAAAATATCGAAGTTATTCAGCAACAACTAAACAACTCAAATTAAAACAACAATACTGAAAATATACATCCTAAGTACACTAACAATTCTACTTGTAAATATTGCAGTAGCACAACAAGAAACTACTATTTCAAAAACAGTAGCTACCGAATTTCAAAAAAAATACAACACCAATGATTATGAAGGGGTTTTTATTATGTTCACTAAAGAAATGAAAAACTTTATGCCACATGATAAAACATTGGCATTTTTAAGCGCTTTAAAGACACAGGCTGGCAGCATAAAAAAAAGAGTATTTATAAAATACCCTCAAGCCAATGTCGCTTTATACAAAACAACTTTTGAACGTGCTGTGGTGGCATTGTTTATTTCTGTAGACGCAAACTCTAAGATAAATGGATTGATGGTAAAACCGTATGTGACTGAAAATCAACCTGTACTTAAAAGGAATATCTCTAAATTAATCTTACCTTTTAAAGATGAATGGACTGTTTTTTGGGGAGGAGAGACTAAAGAGCAGAACTACCATGTTGCATACAAATCTCAAAAGAATGCGTTTGACATGATCATTACTGATTCAGCTGGAAAAAGCCATAAAACAGATGGAAAGAACAACGAAGATTACTATGCTTTTGGTAAAGAACTATTAGCACCAGCAAATGGAGAGATTGTATTGGTAGTAGACGGAATTAAAGACAACAAACCTGGTGTTTTGAACCCAAGTTATATTCCAGGAAATACCGTAATCATAAAGACGAGTAATAACGAGTATTTATTCTTTGCGCATTTTAAACAACATTCTATACAAGTAAAACAAGGCGAGATAGTACAACAAGGAGATGTGTTAGGGTTGTGTGGAAACTCTGGAAATTCTTCTGAGCCACATTTGCATTTTCATATTCAGAATGTAGAAAACATGAATATTACTACTGGAGCAAAAGCATATTTTGAAGAAATTTTAGTTAATGGAATATTAATAAAGGAATATTCACCTATTAAATCTGAGAAAGTAAAAAACAAATAAAAACTATTGCCAATAACTAAGCATATGGCGCGCCGATAGGCTAGCGCTATATGCCTTGTTGACTGATCCAGATTCGATAAGGGGGAAGACGATGGTTTTTGTGTGGGTACTAAAATGAAGAAGCCTTATAAACTAGCAAGAGTTTTAGTATTTTGTGATACGAAAATCACTTTTTAACATTATTTCTGTTTTTCTCAACTCCTAATCGACTGATTTTAGTCAGTTTTTTACGTTTTAGGCATAGGAATGTTAGTCCCATCTAGAGCTGTTTTTTATGCTTTGTATTTCAATAAGATACGCTGTGTTATTTCTTTGTAATTCTTTGGTGGCCCACGACTATCGAAGGTTAAAAGTGTAATTAACCTTCCTTTTCTGCAGCTTGGGCACATTCGATGGAGCGATTTCTCTTGAGTCACAATCGTTTCAATGTATACCAAATCCTTGTCTGCCAATTGCAATTGCAAATGTGGCAACTTCTCTTTTTTCCAACCGCTACTTAAAAATCCATAATGACGTATTCGGGTAAAACCTTTAGGCAGAATATGCAACTGAAAACGGCGTATAAATTCTTTGCTAGAAAGTGTTAAGGTGATTTTCTTACCGCCTTTTTTGTAATCTTTTAAACTAAAAGTAACCGTTCTGTTTTGTTGGTCAATCTTAAGAATACGGTGGTTGCTAATGGCAATCTTATGGGTGTAGCGTCCTAAATATTCAATCACATTTTCTGGTTTCCCAAAAGGAGGTTTTGAAAACACCACCCATGCTTTTTTGAATAAATTATCATATAACGATTGCGGTAATTGCGGAAGTGCTTTGCGTAATTTGGCTGCAAAACGACCTCGGTATTTATCACTCATTGCTTCTACCGAAAATAGAAAATCATCTTTTGATGTTCCTTTTTTCCAAAATCCAGCTTTTGAAACACCACCTCCAGGAACGATACAGTGCAAATGTGGGTGTAATTGCATATTCTGTCCCCAAGTGTGCAATACAGCAACCATTCCTAGTTTCCCGCCCAGATGTTCAGGGTTGTTCCCAAAGGCACTTAGTGTTTCCCAAACGGTATCAAATAATATTTTATAAAGCACTCTGGGATATCGTAGTGCTACAAAATTAAGATGATCTGGAAGTGTAAAAACAACATGAAAATAAGGCACAGCAAGGAGTTCCTTCGTTCTGGCTTCAATCCACTGCTGCTGTTTATGTCCTTGGCAGGTAGGGCAATGCCTATTGCGACAAGAATTAAATTGCAAGTGTAGTTTCTCGCAATCCTCGCACCAGTCTAAATGTCCGCCAAGGGCTTTGGTGCGGCATTTACGTATGGCGTGTAAGGCGAGTGCATTCCAAGTAGTATGCGCTATCTCGTGCAGATGGTCTACTTCTAAATTTAATACATCTGCTACCTTGTATGTGGGTTGCATTAGCTCCCAAACAAGGTGTCCAACGGACTAAATTTAACCGAACTCCCCGTATTGGAAACATGTAAATACATAATGGTGGTTTCAATACGAGCGTGTCCTAAGAGTTCTTTTAAGCTCCTGATGTTCAGACCATCTTCCAGTAAATGCGTGGCGTACGAATGCCGAAGCGTGTGGGTGGTAAATTTCTTTTTGGTGTTTACCTTAGAGCGACTTTCTTTGATAACCCATTGAATCCCTACAGGGGTAAAAGCTTGTGCAATTCCGCCTTTTGTAACCTGACTGTTAAAAATATATTTTATGGGGTGTTCAGTTTTAAAATATTTTTTTAAGCCTCTAATCAGATGCACACTCAAAGGAACATAGCGATCCGTTTTCTCTTTCTGTTTTCTTATAAACACCATTTTTCGCTCAAAATCTACATCAGATTGCAACAGATTACATAGCTCATAACTACGCAATCCACAGCCGTAAAGCAGTGCAAGCATTAATCGATGTTTTAAGTATTTGGGAGCGTTTAATAACTCGCGAACCTCTTTTTTATTGAGCACGATAGGAAGATCTTTTTGTCTTTCTATCTGCGGAAGTTGGATGCGTTTTTTATCCATTCCCAAAACCTTATAAGCAGCACGAAGTCCATAAATGGTATGTTTAAAAAAACTTTCGGAAGGGGTTTTATGAAGATTTTGACAATGAAAAAGGTAGTCGTTTATCTGCTCTTCAGTAAGGAGTTCTGGGCTGCATTTATAATAAATAGCTAGGTGAGCAAGGCAGCGCAAGTAATTATTCAAGGTACTTGAAGCTTTGCCATTTATGGAAAAATTTTTCTCTAGTGAACGTGTTAGTTCTTCAAATTCGGGTGCGACGTCTAAGGCCGTTTCTAAAATGGTCTCGCTTTTTTTTTTGATACATAATCTTAAGTTGTTTGTGAATCACTTAATTTACTGTATTTTTATAAGGAACTAAAAAAGCTTCCGAGGTACGAGGATTAGTTCAACAATGGCTATAATTAATTGCTTTGGCAAGTGCTTATTTGGAAAATTCCGGAGGAATT
>NZ_PJBS01000171.1 GCF_002836055.1 Psychroflexus sp. MES1-P1E | reverse complement strand
GGGCGCAGTATTTACTTTTTTTCTTGTTTTATTTTTATTAAAATATCCTGTTTTCGTTCCCAATTCGGTGCGATTAAATTTTTGTCTACACATAATTGTTCAATTCGTTTTTCCAATTCCAAACATAAAGAGCGTAAGTCTTTCATAATTTCGTTCAATTCTGCATTCATAACTTTTCCTCCAGCTAATGTTTGAAGTAAAATACTGTTGATTTCCTTTTCGCTATCATTCAGTTCAGGAACTGTCCACTCAAATTTCGAACCTCTTTCAATTCCGCTTATTAATGTGTGTGGTGTGAATTCTCCAGTTTTTAAATCTTTATAAAACCAAGATAATACTCCAAATAATGGACTTCGCTTATTGATAATTAAATCACGCTTTCCTCCTAAATGCTGAAAAGTATTTCTAAAATATTTTAGGTGTTTAAACTTTCCAATAATCTCATTAGGTTGTTCCCAAGGCAGTTTTATTAGTAAATCTCTAATTCGGTCTGTATAATCTATAATACTCCAAGCATAATGAAATGTTATCGGAACCTCTTTTTTTTGATGAAGAGATAAATCAAGTAAACGTTTTTCAAGAACTGCAAAATTGTGCTCTAGAATATCAAATGAAAACCTAACTGCATCAAAAATGAGAAAGTCGTTTTTCTTTATTTCGGCAGGTAATCTATTTAATATCGAATTTTCACTTAAGATTGTCATTTGTCATATGTTGCCTTTTAGTTTTGTATATAGCCTTTGTTGAGCGCAGTATTTTAGCTGTATTTTTCAATAATCAAAAAGTTGTTTACTACGTGTTCATCTATTTTCTGTGCTAAACTATAAAGAAATTTATTTGCTGTGAGCGCTTTATCTAAAGTGTAACTCAATCTTTTTCCGTGAGCAATTTTATTTCGGTCATCTCGAAGACTGTGAAACGTATCTTTTGATTCAGGCTCTAAATTGTAAGTTAGCAAATCAGTCATCAAATTTGGAATATCAGCACTTTTCCACCTTTTTTTATTGTTAATAATCTGTTTAGCCCCATACAAAGCTAATTTCTCTGACGGCCAAATTATTGACTCTTTATCAATCAGACGTGTATATTTAATATATCTGTCTATATGTTTTTTATTATGCTCTTTTCTTAACTTCTTTAAGTTCTTTTTCTCGTCTTCAGTTAAAGAAATAGTTCGAGTTATTTTTCTTTCAATAAAATTCAAATAGTCGTCCTTACCTCCGTGAAAGTCAATTATTTCATCAATAAGCGAAAAAAAGTACGATTCAAAAAATGAAAAATTAGAAAGTAAAATATTCGCACCCAATACTGTCTTGTAACGAAGCATCGTTTTTTTTTCAGTAGAATAAGGGTCGGTTGAGTTTCTAAATTCAGAATTTTCAACCAAATGCGTGTTTGAGTCAATATCGTGTTGTTGAAATGCATACCTCAATTGGGGAACTGCTGTACAAACAAGTACGGAAAAATCTAAAGTAGATTGAGAATGTTCCTTTAGTATTAAAAATGCCTTTGACCTTTTAATCTGCATAGTTGTTTTTTTTATATTGCGCCCAACGTCTAGGCTATGGTTAGTACGGGAATTAAAAGTAGTAAATTACAGATTAAGCACTTAGCCAAAACTTTTTATTTTGTTTTATCTTTTCATTTTTAAAGCCAAATCAAAAGATTTGGCGGACTTAGTTTAAAGCTCTAAACTTTGGGTTAAGCACCAAAACCCGTATTAATTATAGCCATTGTTGTAACCAGTACTTATTCAAACTTAGAATTTAAAAAAGCATCTAACATTTTCTTTCCAATTTTTTCATCTACAGAAGATATATTCATTGTGAACTCCTTTTTGTCAAATAGTCGGCTAAAACCAATACTTTTCATTTTCATTCCGTTCGGAAAATCAATTGTAATGTCAAATCTTTGAAAATCGAGTCCACTTATTTTTTGAGTTGATGAAATAGAGTCAAGTTTTGCTTTCGGCATTTGTGTCTCAAATGTTTGATATAGGATTTTATTCACTTCAGAATAAGTTTCCAAATATTCTCCGTCAATTTCAACATCAAAGGGTTGCCAATTGGCTTCAAAGTTATTAAACTGTCCGTTTTTATATGTAAAAATGGTAACTGCTTGATTATCTACTTTTTCATCAAAAGTATTTTCAATAGCGTCTATTCCTTTTTTTAAAGTTTTATTCCATTCTTTTTGATTTATTGGTTCAAAGTTTTCTGGAATATCTATAGTCCAATTAAACTCTTCTATTTTTAGAGTTTCTGGGTCAGATTTAGTTTGACTATTACAACTCTGAAATCCTATTAACAGGAATAAACATAATATTTTCAATATTCTCATTTTTCGTATTGGTTACAACGGCTAGGCTATGATTAGTGCGGTGTTTGAAAGTACTTACTTTCGGTAAGGCACTGACCCGAGCGAGCCGTTTTTATATTTGTTAATTTTCGTTTCATAAATATCTAAACTGCGAGCGGTTTAAACAAACCAAAACTTCGGTTTAGCATTTCAGCCCGCATTACTTATAGCCATTGTTGTAGTCAGTTATTATTATTTTTTAAAGTCCGTCAAATATTCCGCCAATGAATTCTCCAATTCCTTCTAAAATTCCACCAAAAATATCTCCAAAGTCCAACCAAGAAGCGTCAATATCTAAATCTGGAATTGTCAACCAATCAGCAGAAGTACTCGTAGCAAGTCCGCTTAACATTTCCGTTTTCATTTCCACGTAATCACAAACTTCTCCAGTCAATTCGTGATAATTATCAAAATCTGAGTGAGAAGAAAATGTACACATTGCCCAACAGTGCCAATCGATTCCGCTTGCATCATAATGTTTAGATTTCTTTGACGCTTTTTTTACTTCTTCAGGTTTATAATACTTTTTCTTTCCGTGTTCTTTGATAAGTATTTTTCCTATATCAGTAATGTATTCTTTTTTGTTTAGTGGCGCAGGTGGACATTTCAATTCCATAATTTTAGTTTTAATTGGCTACAACGTTGTTGTATATGGTTTGTTGCGTGTTTTAAGCAACTAATTTAGTAAATAATTACCGACCAAGAAAGTCCGCGAGGGCTTTCGCAAGTAGGCAAGAAGCCAGCAATAAATTATATACGGTGTTACCCACAGTTATTTTCCAAACATTTTAGGGAATTTCATTCTGGCATATTTATTAAATTCTTCACTATAAATAAAACTATTATCTTCTATAAATATTAAATAATCTTCAAGATATTTTATAGAAACGGATTCCGGATACTTCCCAATTATTCTTTCAAATTCTTTCGTTAACTCTGGTTTAATTTTATGCGGTTGACTGTTCCAATCAAATATAGGTGTGTTATCCATACCAAACATTAAGTAGAATAAATTATTTTCAAATTCCTCTTGAGCATACTCGGGTAATTCAAAACCTTTATTTGACCTAGCAAAATGTTCCCAGAATAACATTCTTTCGATTAGTTCTTTAGTTGATATTATAATTCCTCCGTCCTCTGCAATTGGAAACTTGATTTCTTTGATATATTGTTTCTTGAAAACATTCATTCTTTCACTAAGATAGATTGTGAAATTATTTAAAAAAGAGGGATCTTTCTCTAAAAAAATATCACCTTCTGATGAAGAAATGAAAAAACCATATTCTTTAATAATTGCTTCAAATTCCTTTGCCTTTGGGTCAATTAACGTTTCGTTTGAATAAATTAAGGTATTGTATGTCTCGTAATTTGCGTCATTGTATAAACTATCATTCAAGTTGTTTTGATAGGTAGTAAAATTTATTAAAAACTCCACAAATAGGCTGTCGTTATTTTTAGTTGAACGAAAATCTCCATTTTCTTTAAATTCTTCTAATGTCAATAATGAAATAGAATTCTCTGATAAAAGATATTTGGGCTTAGAAATCGGACTTAATTTTTTTGAATTTGAAACATTGTTAGTTAGGTCAACTTCCTTTGAATTTACAATCTTTAATTCAATGGTTTTTTTCTTTTCCGTGTTTTTGACTTCAGTTTTATTCTGACAACTTATAAGTCCAATTGCCAAAATGATAAATGTAATTCTCAAATTATTTTTTTTAATTGTGGGTAACGGCTCGGCTATGGTTAGTACGGGAATTAAAAGTAGTGAACTTTTGATTAAGCACTTAGCCAAAACTTTTTATTTTGTTTTATCTTTTTGTTCTTAAGCCAAATTAAAAGATTTGGCGGACTTCGTTTAAAGCTCTAAACTTTGGGTTAAGCACCAAAACCCGTATTAATTATAGCCATTGTTGTGTGTAGTTTTTTATCGTTCAAGTTTATTCATTCTGATAGTATCAGTCGGATTTCGAAAACCAATTAACTTTTCACCATCAATTATCTTCATTTTTAATGAATCCGATGTCAGATACCAATCTCCATTTTTCTCAATACATTTTCCATCTAAAAATCCCCAAGATGAACCAGGATTTAAACTATAAGACATACTAAATCCGTTAGTTTTTTTCCATCGAGTTAACCTGAAAATTGAATCAGCTTTTGTAAATTCCCAACTCTCTAATCTGTTATTCTGGTGTCTATCGATTCCTTTTCCAAATAAGTAAAACATTATTATTGAAGATAAAATCGAATTAATGAAGAATAGTTTAGAGTATTCTTTCTTTTTAGCAAAAAATAAAATTCCTCCAATTATAAGATTAATTATAAAAACAAAAGGAATCAATAGAAAGATTCCAATTGAAATACTTGGATCAGGATCCATTTGGTAAACCCAAAACCAAATCAATCCAAAGTCAATTATTATAATTCCTAAAATTTTATAGAGAGTCTTCATTCAAATTCTGCTTTAGCATTTTTGGTTATTGTTTGTTTCATTACAAACTCCATTCAGTCATTTTTTTTATGAATTTTGAATGTTATAATTTGGTTTCTCAAATTACACACAACGTTTAATGTATGGTGCGTTGGCATCCCGTAGGGTGCATATGCAATATACATAG
>NZ_PJBS01000170.1 GCF_002836055.1 Psychroflexus sp. MES1-P1E | reverse complement strand
CAAACGACGACGATTTTGATAACAAATCTACTGATGTAGAACTCACCATAGGTAACTCTATTTTTGTCAATAATGAGCAAATACTTGTAAGTGGTATTAAAAATTCAAACAATAATTTTTCAACCGAATTTTGGATTGACAATATTTCTACTGATTCTATAACCTTTGCTAATTCATTAAAAATAAATGACGTTTATCGTGGATCAATAGATAACTTATATAGAACAACATTTATCAACAAAAAAAATAATTATGACGCCAATCTGTATAGTTTTCATCAAGGAGCTTTAATGCCTGATGGAAACATATTATTTTATAAAAATAATAATCCTATAACTACAAATATTCCTAATCCAGGTGTCTTATCAGCTATAAGTTTTTTTAATGAACAACCTTTTTATAGTGGACATATTAGTGAAGAAATTTTTACTGAAACCGGACCAAGTTTTGTTCCTAATATCCCGTTTTTTTGGGATGGAAATTCATCAATAGTAGAATTACCTATACCTGAAGAACTCTTTTTTAGGGGAACAAGTTGTCTGTTTGTTGACTTGGATGATTTTTATGTTGGAGGAAAAACTTCATTCCCGATGTACTGGAAAAATACTGAAATGATAAAATTAGGAGAATTATTTGGTGAAGTAAATCAAATTTATTTAGCTGGAGAAAACGTCTATGCTGTTGGATTTTATAATAAAAACGATAGTAACAGCACAGGTCATACAGCTTGTTATTGGAAAAATGGAGAGTTATTTGAACTAGATGATAACGCTCAAGCAAATGATATTTTTATTGATGAAAATGATATTTATATATGTGGATCAACAGGAAATGTTCCTGCAGAATATAACGCTTGTTATTGGAAAAACGGAATTAGAGTTGACTTACCAAAATAATTAGTATTTGATAAAAACTAAGTACAACATTGGCTATAATTAATACGGGTTTTACTGTTTAATCCAAAGTTTAGAATATTTTTATAAAGTCCGCCAAATCTTTTGATTTAGCTTTTAAAATGAAAAAATTAAAACAAAATAAAAAGTTTTGGCTAAGTGCTTAATCTAAAGTTCACTACTTTTAATTCCCGCACTAACCATAGCCTAAACGTTGTACAGCATTTGAACACAAATGAAAATATTAGATAAAGAAATAGAAACAGATTACAAAAATCGAATTAACCGAGTGTTTGAATTCATTGACAAAAACTTGGAATCGGATTTATCATTGAACACTGTTTCGGAAATTGCTTTTTTCTCACCATTTCATTTTCATAGAGTTTTCAAATTTGTTACTAAAGAAACTCTAAATGAATACGTGACAAGGCGGAGAATTGAAAAATCAGCTTCGGATTTACTTCATAAAAACATCACAACAACGGAAATAGCACACAAATATGGATTTAGTGATAATTCTTCCTATTCAAGAGCTTTTAAAAAGTATTTTGGAATAAGTCCAACCGGATTCATAAAGGAAAACCCAAATAGACATAGCAAGATTCGTCAACTTAAAAGCAAGAACGGACAAGAATATCCTGACTATGAAAAATACATTTGCATCATTAATAATCTAAAAAAATGGACAGAAATGAATGCAAAAATTGAAATTAAAGAAACACCTGAATTGACTCTTGCGGGAGTAACTCACGTTGGAATTAGCGGAATTGAAAACGCTTTTGAAAAACTTACAAAGTGGGCAATACCCAAAGGCTTACTAAAAAATTCAGAAGCAAAAATGGGTAGAATTTTCTACGACAGTTTTAAAGTTACCGCACCTGATAAAGTTCGTATGAGTATCTTTTTGATAACTAATGAACCTTTTGAAACAGAAGGCGAAATTAATAAGGTTACCATCAAAAAAGGAAAATGTATTGTTGGTCGTTTTGAGATATCACCTAACGAATTTGAAAAGTCTTGGACAAGCCTATTTATTTGGATGAACGAAAACGGATATAAAAAGAGTCCTGAAAATCCATTTGAAATTTATCACAATGACTATAGGGAACATCCTGAAAATAAATTTATAGTTGATTTGAATATCCCTATCGAATAAAAAACGCTGTACAACAACGTTTATAAAACATAGCTAATAAGTGCAAATCGAAAGGTTTGTGCTTATTTATAAAGACCGCCAAATTTTTAAATTTAGCTTTTAGAAAAATAAAGATAAAAACAAAATATAAAAATTCGGCTCTGTGTTTATCCGAAAGGTTAGTGTCTTTTTACAAGCTACGTTTCATACACAAACCGTTAGAAAACATATGAAACAAACATTTATAATTTTAATAAACCTCTTGCTTTTGAATTCTATTAGTGCACAAGAATTCAATAAAAATATTGATAAAGACTCTCTATTTCAAATTGTTACCAAAGACTTTCATCCAGAGAAAATAAAAGAACTTGAAAAAGCTTATACAGAAGGTAATGATGCAACTAAGGAATTTTTATTAATGATGTTTTCATTGCCAAAAAGTAGTAAGACAAAATTAGTTGACAACCTTAAGAATAACGAAGATAAAATAGTAAACCTATCAAAAGAATTTTCCAAGTTAGTTTCTGATAGCCTGATTGTATACATTGAGTTTGTTCCCGAAAATCGTATTTTAACTATGAAAGCTGGTGTTGACTTAAAAATCTATACTAAAACTATTGATGGAAAATCTAAACTCATTTCTAAAGGAAGAAATATAGAGTATGGCTCTAATTCTTTAAACGAAAAATTAAAAATATTAAATTGGGATAATGCCACTTTGCATAATGTAAAAAAAATGCTGGACGAAATTAATTGTATCTCGATAGAAAACAGAAAAATAAATATTATCGGATTGGCCAGAAGTGGATTGGGTAAATATTCATATGCCCTTTATACAGAAAGCTCAAAAGAGTATATGGAAAAGGAGTTTGAACAAGGGTGCAATTACATTCTTTACAAGGACCACATTCCATTAAATTACGAAAGAGGTGCTATAGGACCGATTTGTTTTCCAGATCCTAAATAATACTTTTGCTAACAATATATATGAAAAATAGCACAAGTAGTTGCTAAATAAACGGTTTGGGCATTTTTGGAAAGTCGCCAAATTTTTAAATTTGACGATTTCACTAAATTTAAATAAATAGTAAAATTTAAAAATTCCGCTTGTGTTAATCCGAAAAGATAATGCTTCCTTTTAGCGCTACTTTTCATATACGAGACGTTACCTGCAAGCTGAAAAAAAACGTCACACCGAATAGAATTATGAGAAAAACTATAATATATTTCCTACTTACAGCCATATTATTTGGATGTAATATGAATCCAAATAAAGAAGAAAGGATAAAAAAACTCGAAACCGAGAATAAAATATTTTTGGAAAAAATAAATTACCTTGAGAATAGAATTGAATTAAACCAAACTAATAAAACAGTTACAAAAGAAAACAATATGGATTTAGGAGCATTTTCAGTTAGTCTTAGTGTTAAAGACTTAAAAGTATCAATGAAATTTTACGAAAATCTTGGGTTTGTGCAACTCGGAGGAGATTTGCAAAAAAACTATCTAATAATGAAAAATCAAAATTCGTTAATAGGATTATTCCAAGGTATGTTTGAGGGAAATATATTAACCTTTAACCCAGGTTGGGATGAAAACGCAAAAGAGATTGAAACTTTTGTCGATATTAGAAAAATTCAGGAAGAATTAAAAAGTAATGTAATCAATATTGGGACTGAAATCGACAAAAATACTTCCGGACCAGCAAGTTTTATGACAACTGACCCAGACGGAAATGTAATCTTAATTGACCAGCATAGATAATCGAATGATACATGGTAAAAAAAGCCAGCAGGTAACAATGTATATAAAAAAATAGGCGAAATAGTACTAAAATCAAGGCTTTTGGCTCGTATCAAAGTTTGTACTTAACCGAAAGTTTAGTGCTTCGTAACCGCCTACTTTTCATATACTAAACGTTGTGTACAATAAAACAGACTGAACACGTTAATGAATGAATTAGAAAATAAAGTTGTATTAGTAACAGGTGCAAGCCGAGGAATAGGTAAAGGAATAGCTATTGCGTTGGCTAAAAGTGGAGCAATAATTTATATAACTGGAAGAACGGAGAACGAAAAAAATAATGCATCTAAACTTTCAGGAACTATCTATGAAACCGAGAAACAAATTATTGCAAATGGAGGAAGATGTAAAGCTATATGTTGTGACCATACTAACGACCAAGAAGTAGTTAAGGTTTTCAAACACATTTTTGAAACACATAACAAAATTGATATTTTAGTAAATAGTGTTTGGGGAGGATATGAATACTTCAATGATGGTACAGAATTTTGGTTAGAAAAAGGTTTTTGGGATTCCCCTATTTCAAGATGGGATAAAATGTTTTCTTCTGGAGTTAGAGCAGCTTATTTTGCAAGTGCTCAGGCTGCACAAAAAATGACGGAACAAAAGTCTGGCATAATCTTTAATCTTTCATTTTGGACTGCTCAAAGAAATGATAAAGGAGTAGCTTACTGTACTTCGAAAGCAGCAACAGACAAGATGACTGAAGCTATGGCTTACGAATTATTTAAATTCAATGTTCCTGTAATTAGTTTATATCCTGGAATTGTAAGAACCGAAGCAGTATTAGAAAATAAGGAACATTTTGATTTAAGTAATTCGGAATCACCTGAATTTGTTGGTATGGTAATATCCAAGATTGCGTCAGATAAAAAAGCAATTGAAAAGACAGGAAAAATACTGATAGTTGCAAAAGAGGCTATTGAGTACGGAATAAAAGATATTGATGGGAAACAACCGAAACCTCTATCATTAAATGAAATTTAAAATGTACAATTACTGTACACAACAAAGTACTGTGGTAAAAAACAAGTAAAAATGCATTAACTTTTCACTAAAGTACTTCTATAGGTATCCTCATAAATTAATCCTGATTTAGCAATTGCAAAGGCTTGTTTTAATAGCTTATTACATACCGCTATTAATGCTAATTTTTTACTCTTACCTTTTGCTACTATTCGCTCATAAACT
>NZ_PJBS01000160.1 GCF_002836055.1 Psychroflexus sp. MES1-P1E | reverse complement strand
AGTTGAAAATAATTAGCATAGCCTTAGTTACGGTAATTATTTTTGATAAAAAGCAGGCAAAAAAGAAACGATTTATTGCGACATTATAGGTTTAATTTGGTATTACGGTAAAAACCATAAACTCTAACCCATCAGCTATTGATAGTTAGACATTATTTCCTTGGCCTGAATGTAATAATGCCCCCCAAAAATATTGAGATGTGCCAAAATATAATAGAGTTGCCAGAGTTTGATTCGTTTTTTCCAATCTGGTTTGAGTTGAAAAGCTTCATCGTAAGCACTAAATAATCGGTCATCAAAACCCCCAAAGAGCTTCATCATGGCCAAATCCATTTCGCGAGGAGCATAAGCGACGGCAGGATCTATTAAACAAGGCTTATTCTGTGAATTGACCAGATAATTGCCAGACCACAAGTCTCCGTGAATAAGTGCTGGTGGCTCATTAGGAATCAACTGTTCTACCTTTTGGCAGAAGGAATCAAGCTCTTTAAATACATACCCTTTATCGGATGCCATTTTAAACTGAGGCATCAAGCGCTGGTGGATAAAGAATTGCGAAGCAGTCTCAAAGCTGTTATTGTATTGTTGCAAACTGCCCAAATAATTGTCTTCCTTAAAGCCAAAGGTTTCGTGAGTAGTGAGATGTAAAGCCGCCATTGCTTGCCCAAAAAGCTCCCAAAATTTATGGCTAGCTTTTCCAGATTCTCTAAACTCCACTATAAGATAAGCAGTAGTCTCAAAATCACCATATCCTAAAACTTTAGGAACATCTATCGTCCCAGTCTCCCTTAAGGCGTCTAGACCACTCATTTCCTTTTTAAACATTCCTGGAAATAGATGAGCCTTATTTATTTTAACGACGTACTTCTTATTGTGATCGTCTAAAAAATAAACTCCATTTATATCTCCGCCGCTTAAGGCTTTGATAGACTTGATGTTTAAGGAAAATTTCTCTTCAAAATGTTTTATGAGATGTGATGTAAGCATAGGCATATTTAAGTTTGAGCTTTCGAAAATACAATCTAAATATATTCATAAAAATGTGCATTTTGATTTGCTTTTTTTTTTGAATTGACGGAGTTTAATTCTTTAGTACGTCATCTACACAAAAGTCAAAAACTGATGGTAATTTCTGCTAACTAAAATACCATTTAGACTTCCATTTAAAAAAATTAACTTTGCTTAACTAATTATTTAAAGTAGTAAAGCTAAATATCTTTATCTAATACTCAATCAAACCGGATGACAGAGCCTTCTAAGGACCTAGACGATTATCTACACCAGCATTACATCCACAGGAGTAATTGGTTACGAGCAGCTGTTCTAGGAGCAAACGATGGGATTTTATCAACAGCGAGTCTCGCTATTGGTGTGGCTGCTGCTAGTGATTCGAGGGAGCCTGTTCTTATCGCTACTTTAGCAGGGTTGGTGGCTGGTGCTTTATCCATGGCTGCCGGAGAATACGTTTCGGTGAGTTCGCAAACAGATGTTGAAAACGCAGACATCGAGCGAGAAAAGATCGAGTTGGAAAAGATGCCAGAGCTAGAATTACAAAGGCTTGCCGATATTTATGAACAACGTGGCCTCTCTCAGGAAACCGCCCTAATCGTGGCCAAAGAACTCACAAAAAAAGATGCTTTGGCAGCCCATGTTAGAGATGAATTAGGAATTACCGAGATTAGTCAAGCCAAGCCCATTCAAGCTGCGATGGCATCTGGAGCTGCCTTTACTATTGGTGGAGCTCTCCCTTTTTTAGTCACCCTTTTCTTTCCCTTAGACCAGGTGGAATATGGCCTCTATGGCTCTGCTTTGTTTTTCCTTATGGTCTTAGGAGCGCTAGCAGCAAAGACTGGAGGCTCTAGTGTCACTAAAGCTATCCTTAGAATCACCTTCTGGGGCACCGTCGCCATGGGTCTAACCGCACTCGTGGGATATATGTTTAATGTGAGTGTTTAAAAAAGGGTAACAGGCGTTCTTATGGTTGAATCATTGATACTTATCTAGTAAGAGGGCCAATATTTTAAAAAAAATTAATTAAATTCACTAAGCAATTAAACTTTTTAAAGTAGTAAACTTCATCTTCTAACGATTTTTTTGAAACTAATTGAAAAGTAAATTAATTTTTAAAACCAAACTTCACATGAAATTAGAAAAAATTTTAGACAGATAAAATTCTATTGATAAAAACTATTTTATCAAAGTCATTGATAACATTATATCAAATGAACCTAAGCACATAAAATAAATTAATGAAATTCTAAGTTCTGCAGACAAAGGTTTAAAATCAGTAGATAATCAAAACATATCAAATGTTTTTTCTCTGATTGAAAATGAGTTTTTCGGCTATTTAAAATTCGAGTTTCAAAACACTTCATCCCAATTAGATATCTTGATTGATATTTTAATTCGTAATGGGAACTGCATCATGAAACAAGATTGGTTTTCAAGGTTATACGAAGTAGAAATCAAGACTATTAAAGCTAAAATCAAAAAAACTAATGAGGAGTTTCAGAATGAAAAATCAGAAATTTCAGGAGATAGAAAAAGGGACTATAGAATATATAAAGCATGTCTAAATACCGCATATGAAAATGATCTAGTTAACAATAGGGAGGCTAAAATAACCTCAGACGAATTGTCTATAAGAGTGACTCTTTCTAACGAACTTGAACTTTCCCAAGAAGAAATTAAGCTCATCAACTATTCCATACTGCCAATCAAAAAGGCAGATGTAATCGAGGTTATCACTCATCTAAAAGTTGGCGTCATATTTTATTCTAAAAAAGAGAATACACTTTTTGTAGCAGATGAGATGGTTAGGTTGCTAAGGAAGCTCAGAAAAAAAGAGGTGGCTAACAAGTGTTTAAGAAGGACACTTAGGGTACTGAGAGAGCCAATTATAAATCAAATTTCGAGAAAACATAATATAGATAAAAGTTTAAGCCACCTAGATAAGATTGAAGAAATCATCAATGAAGGCGTTTCTTTTCGGTCATTATTGATGAGTGATATTTATAAAAAGGACTCAAACCTGACAGAAAAAAAGCGAGCATTAAACGAGCTATGTGAGAAAAAATTAAATATTGAAAGTTTAATTGAATACTTTGAAAACATAGAAAAAGATGAAAACATTCAAATTTCTCTTGATGGTTTTGAGAAAATGCTTTTCGAACTCAACGAGTCCATTCCTAAATTAAATAAAGAAATTCGTTCACAATTTGAAATACAAGATGAGTTTGTTTTGAACGCAGATTTATTATTGGATTATAACATTAAGCCAAGAGATATTTTAGATTTAGTTGGGAAAGATGATTTGAAAAATTTCATACTCAATAATGGAATAAAACAAAGAGACGACGACATTTTAAATACGTTGGAAAACTATAAAGATGCAGAAAATCTCTATTTAGAAAATTATGAGAAGGTAGCTTATAGAGATTTAAAGACATTAAAGGAAAATGGTATCTCAGTAAAAGAAAGTGAACTAGGGATTAAATTTGAAGATTTAACAAAGAAGATTTTTATAGAACTTGGTTTCAATGTAGACGAAGAATTGAGAAAATCTCTAAATACTAAAAAAGACCTCATCGATATTATTTTGCATTTAGATAACGGCGACGTTATTATCATAGAATGTAAGACAAGCAAAGAAAAAGGATATAATAAATTTAGCTCTGTATCGAGACAGTTAAAATCTTATAAAAGTGTCACAGAGAAAAATAATATTCGAGTATCAAAGATATTATTAATTGCACCTGAGTTTAGCGATGATTTTATCACAGATTGTGAAATGAATATGGAATTAAATCTATCCTTAATTACAGCTTCAGCTCTTTCTAAAATTTTTGAAGCGTTTAAAACGTCAAAATATACCGAGTTTCCACATGTATTGTTTAGAGATATTGTTATCAATGAAGATCGTATTATTAAAGCTTTGACCAAATAGACAGCCAACAAATTTATTTAGAAAATATGTTTTCAGTTTTTATATAAGAAGAGGCAAAAAATGATTTTTCAGTCCGTCGTTTTTTAATCTATAAGATTATCTACCAATAAACTAACACCTAAAAATTGCGAAGTGCTTTAACCAAATTTTTACGAAGGCGTTCATTTGTGTATTTACACATTAAAACATCCTAGATCGTTTTCTGTTTGATAGCTTATAATCGCCTCTAAACAAATCGCTAATTAATAATGTTAATCAGAACACTTCTAATCTATCAAATCGGCGAGATCTCTACCCACCAGACTTCCTATAGCAACGCCCATACCGCCAAGTCTCACTCCGCAAAACACGCGAGGACTAAGTTGCTTGAGGATAGGCTTTTTCTGGGTGTGGACGCCAAGTATGCCACTCCAGCGGTGTTCTATTTCAAAATTAACGTCAGGGAGTATGGTTTGCTTGAGCAGTGTTTCCAAAGCCTCTTGCACAAGACTAGTGGAATTCAACTCAGTGGTCGTTTCACCCTTAAGATCCAAGTGCCTCCCTCCACCTAAAAGAATCCGTTGGTCTATGTTTCTGAAATAATAATAACCCTCTTCTAAATGGAACGTCCCTTTAATTTGAAGATCTTTAATGGGTTTAGTAACGAACACTTGATTTCTTGCAGGTTGCACGTTGGAAATTCCTAAAGCAGAAGCAAAACCGTTTGTAGCTATGAGTAAATTTGCTGACGTAAATGTAAAGGCATTAGTCTCAATTTTTACAGAATTTTGATCTTCAAAGTACCCTTTAACATCTACCTGATTCAAAATCTTAATGCCGAGTGTCTGAACTTTTTGAAGCAAAGCTTCCATCATCTTGCCCGTATCGATTTGCCCTTCAAACTGATTGAACCCACAAAGGTCTCGAACCTTTTGAAATCCAAAATCATGGGTTTTAAAACTAAACACGTCGGCCCCAAACATAGGCTTAAGCCATCTATTGATCTCAGGCATTTTCAACTGGCACTTCTCAAAGAGATTGCCTTCTTCAGGAAATAGCTCATAACCACCAAGAACTTGATAATCTAGACCAGAGTCTCCTATAGTACTTCTTAAGAGGCTAAGGCCATCTACGCGCTTTTTAACCAGATTAACCACTTCCTCTTCAGTATGAGAGTTTAAATCGGACAGGAGCTCACTAAGACTTCCAAAACAGGCAAAGCCAGCATTTTTGGTACTCGCTCCTTGAGGGAGCATTCCTTTTTCTAAAACAAGAATCTTAGCTTTAGGAAAACGTCGTTTGAGTTGCAGAGCGCAGTTCAATCCTACAATACCACTTCCTACAACGGTGAAGTCTACATTGGTAAGCCAAGATTTATATTCCCAATAAGATAAATTCATATAACAAATAAAACTCTTTTCAAGCAATCACTGCCTAAAAAGAGTTTTAATTGTAATGAAATAAAATTGTATTTACTCGATGATGATTTTTTTAGTCATAGATCTAGAGCCGTCACCCACCTCTAAGAGGTAAACTCCCGACGCTAAATTATGTAAATCTAAAGTTTGATTAAACTGCCCAGAAGTCTCATAGGTTTTCTGAACAAGAGTACGTCCTCGGATATCAAAAACCTTCAGCTGGACTGCTGTACTTGTTGCAGTGCCAAATTGAATAGTAAATTCTCCTTGACTTGGGTTTGGAAAAACAGAAAAGTCTTCTAGAGCAAAAGAGTTCTGGTTTAAAGTAGTTTTTACATTAATCGTGTAATCTTCTACTTCAGCATCGTGCCCATTTTCGCAAGAAAGCGGAAAGTTATTTGCTCCACTTGGGGTATATTTTGTCGTGACCCGCATAGTCGTATTTCCTAAGACAGCACTGGAAGGAACACTAAACAATAAAGGAGACCCTGAGGTAGGTTGATTAAACAAATTAGCTGAGGTACCCAAATCATATTGCTCACCTGCATCATCAAAACTACAGTTTTGATTCCAATCTATCCATACATAAGTAATAATCTGAAAGGCTCCATCACTATTGGCATTTACAGTAAATTCATAGTCAGAATTTATATTCAAATCTGTAATAATATCTGTATAATCGCTGTATCCAGATGGCTTGCCAGTATTCAGATTGCTTAAAATATCTGTATCCCCATCATTAATAATAACTCCCGTTGTACTGGTTTCGTATGTAGTATTGGCTACAGATGCACAACCTCCATTAAGGATGTTAAGATTTACACTCACAGAATTTGTAATAGAAGCAGATTCTCCTGTAACGTCAATTGTATAATTTCCTGGATTTAGTTCTAAAAGATTAGACACTTCTAACGTAAACACTCCATCCGCATCCAAACTGGCTGGGGTAAAATTATAGCTAGCTTGGTTAGGTCCGCTAGCACTAAACGTAGTTGTTTCTGAAAATCCATTGGAAGTAATAAACTCGAACTCGAAACTAGCAAAATCTGAATTACAAATAGTTTGATCACCGTTTAAAGCATTAATATTAAAATCTTGTGTGGTATTGACATCAAAAACATCCGATACAGAATAAAAAATATGGTCTGCAGCTTCTACTAATATTCTAGCCTCAGTTGTATTTTCAATATTTGGTAATGTGATTTCTGCAGATCCTGAGTTAGGAACCCCTTCAGCTAAAATAGTAGAGAAATCTATTCCATCTTCAGAAAAATAAATAGTAACAGCCTCGCAACTGATTGGAGCTATATCAGTTTCGCCAACCGTCCAATTAACAGTTTGGGTAGACCCAGGCGCCCATGTTGGTGGAGTCTGAACTTCGAATGGTGTCGTTTCTACCACACTAATAACCACTTGATCTGAACTTGAGTTCCCTCCTAGTATAGAATTATCTCTTACTGTTAGTAAGAAATCCATAGTCCTAGCTACAGATGGGACGACCTCCCAAGTAGAGGATAGGGAACCCGATAGCACTGTACTAAATTCTGGCATAAATCGATCTGGAGATGTCGTTGGGGATAAGGACCGGAAAGCAGGTCCTGCCGTTGACGTAGATTGAGGAGGCATAGGGGCTGGAGTAGCATCACTTTGTTCCCATGTATAAGTCAAAACATCGTCTGTATCTTCATCGGTAGCCGAGCCCTTCAAAATAAAAGCTGTAGATTTTGGAATAAAATAATTTGGACCAGCGTCAGCAACAGGAGCTACATTTCCTGAGGGAGTTTTTTCTCCACAATTACTTGAATTCCCTTGAGAAATATTAATCCACATTTCTTTAAGGTTATCACCATTAAAGTAGTCATCGCTATTGTTTTGAACATTAGGGGAGCAAATACCGGCATACCCCATAATGGTGGAGGCGCTACCTGGTTCTACAGAAACAGAGGATCGATTACAATTATTATTTTGAGTATGATTTCCACCATATTGATGCCCCATTTCATGGGCAACATAATCCACATCAAAAGTATCACCTACGGGCGACGATTGTCCTGTAACTCCACCAGCTTTAATATTTGTACATGGCGAATTAAGATAAGCAACTCCACCCCCTCCTGTACTAAACACATGACCAATATCATAATTTGCTGTTCCTATATTATCATCACAAACTTGTTGGTTTTGACTTAGCATAGCACCACCACTATTATTGGTGAAAGGATCAGAATTAGTGTCTGGACCAAGAAAAATAATACTTTCATTCCGAACCATCACCATCGTTAAACCTAAATCCCTTTCATAAATTCCGTTCACTCGAGTCATTGTTGTATTCATAGCTGCTATAACCTCTTGCAAAGTACCCCCATGAAATTGAGAATATTCTACCGTACACGCTAAAGCCAACCTATAGGTTCTTAATTGACCATCATCTGCATTCTTTAAAGTATTATACTCTTCATCAGAAATAGTAGACTCAGACATTAGAGATTCTGTATGACATTTGAAATCATCTTCCACTGGATCAGAAGCTGAATTGACATAACTGATGTAAGTCCCCGAATTTTTAATGTAAGGCTCTATGAACACAGTTTTTTTATCGGATAATACCATAGAACTTAACCCCTTTTCCTCAGATAAACTAAACCGAAGCATAGCCGAAGGATTATCAATTCCTTGGCCTACAAAAGATCTGGTCATAGGGAATTGAGATTGGAGCTCTGGCGTCATTACCGAAGCTTCCATGACTTTATATAATTCTATTTCCCCTTCAGCATTTGGAAATCCTAGTATGGTGGTCGACTTTTTTGTAAGGCCGCGTTTAGGTATATTTTCTAAACTTACTTTAAGACCTTGAAGGTCTAGTTTCAATAAACTACTTATCTCTGGAATTGCCTTTGTGAAAACAACCTCTTGAGAGTTATTTGTTTCTTTTTCAGAAGAACTCCAAAAGGACACACCTTCTTGAGAAAATCCAAAATTTGAAATTAATGCCGCAAAAACGACAAATAATATTTTTTTAAAGTTAAATTGTTTCATGATATGTAGCCTATTTTATTTATATTGTTAAATTAGATAGTAAACATAATAATTATTAAATTGGTATTAATGAATTTGAGATTTTTATTTTTAGTGGTTATTAGCACTGTATTACTTGCTTGTCAGTCACAAAAAGGTCTAAACGCTGAAGATGAAAAGGGAGAGACCTTTTCTACCTTCTGCCCCGAAGACGGAAACTGTACTTTCGAGGTTTTAACCAACTCAAGCTTAAGCCTACTTACAGATGGTATTGGTCAACTCTATCCACAGGTTAAAAAAGGAAACAAAACAGTACTAAAATTTGAATACAAGCGCAATGTAGATCCTCGCATTGCCGATGGTGGATATACTGAAATTGTATACGCCGAAATTGACCCTAAAACTGAAGACCTAAGTTTAAGCGATGAGCAACTTTCCTCAGCTAATGTTGTATTTGGACGTTTATGCTTTTGCAAAGGTCAAGCTGGTTATTTTCGAATTGACCAAGGAACTTTGGTGATTTCAACCGCTAAGGATCAATCCAAAACCTATGCGTTTACCTTTACAACAGATAAAGTCCCTCAACGCCTCACTCACTTTTCTGTGACACGATAGTTGATTTACGAAACTAAACTATAAAAATAGATGTACCCGCTTAATCAATTAAAATCAAAACCAGATCTTTATTTTTTGGGGTTGGATTTCAATTTTAGATATAACCTTCAGTTATCATCCCACTCCAGACGCCACATAAAACTAACTCAGACTTAAAGCTAGCCATCTCAAAAGCATCAAGGCTTTACGAGTTAAAATCAGAAGAAATTAAAGATTATATCCTATACTAAACAACACTATCCTTGGTAGAATAAAAGTTCTTAAGTCCGATATAATGTAAGAAGTAAAGGAATTCTGGTTTTTGAATTGGACATCAAAAACATTTTGAGCTTCAATCTTAAAGCTCCAAGCACTGCTTTTTTTTTGATACAGCAAAGAGGCGTTGGCAATTTCATAAGAATTGCTTTGGTCCAAAGTTTCATTTCTGTAGGTGTAAGAGGTAAAGTCGGCTGAAGCGATAAATCCATCTAAAAAATCATAATCAAAATTTATAAAAGCCTCGGTGGTGACAAAATTAGTCGTGTTATTCCCTAATGAGAAGTTTCCAAAATTTTGCCTCCAGCCTACTTCAATAATAGGCCAGTCATCATAAAGCGTTTTTGCTGAAAAGTTATAGGAAGTGTTGCTGTTTTGATTTTCAACCTCGAGATCGTTGACGAACTGTAAGTAAGTGGTATTGGTGTAACGCAGTCCAGTTTGGAGATTGATCTGACTTACCTTTTTGCTCACTCGACCACTCAAACCCCAAGTTTCTGAGGAGTTATCTACAAGAAAAGGAGTTACCACCAGATTGATGCCTTCGTAATTCACATTATCAACTATTCCTTCTACCTGTTTGGAATAATTGGCCGTAGCATAAATCCCAAAACCTCGATAACCTTTGGATTTGGTGAAGCGTAGATTCAAATCGTGCCTCAAGGTATTTTCCAAAGTTGTATTTCCACTAAACACACTGTTATAACTTTGTAAATAAAACCGATTGGCAAATTGAGAAGCATCCGAAAAGGAAGATTTCAATTCATAATTGAGCTGTAAGGTCTCGCTTCTAGTGATTTCTACTTTGGCTGTCAAATTAGGTAAAAGCACAAATTTATCTCGAACGGATGTGTTTTCTTGGTCTGGATTCCAGCGGTAATGGTGCACAAATGCCCCTTGATCGAAAGTAAAAATTCCTGTTCTAAATTTATAGAAAATCCCAGCAAAAGCATCATTCAACCTAAAATTAAAATCATTATTGAATCCTGCTTCTCCAAAATTATTTTGAGCAGCGTCATAAAGCTCTTGAGCATCATCGGTAAAAAACGTCTGATTCAAATTGACATTTCCGATGGTAGAATAGATATGATTATTACGATTAAGTACCCAATAGTGTTTAAAAATAGACTTGATCTGGTTTTTCTCAGTTTGTTTGAACTGATTGATGCTTATACTCGGCTCATCCACAATGGGAATAAGTCCTGCCAAAATATCGTCGTTGGTTTGCCAAAGCGTTCTTGGAGTTAATTTATCGTAGGTGTAATCAATTACTCCAGAAAAGGAATGTGTTCTGGATTCTTTTCTATGCCATTCTACGGTTTGATTGAAGAAAGTTTGGTCTCCAAATCGATTGTTTAGAAATAAATTTGAAACGGTATCGACTTCAGAAGAGATGGAGTTGCTGTACTGGTCATCTGCACTTTTGAATTGAGACCTTAAATGCCACTGGTCTTTATAATTTGGCGTAAAAATAGCATTGAAACTCCCCATGGCGAGTTGATTATTGGTAGCTGTGGCTATAGACCTGTCTTCCGTAAAGGTGTTGTATTCATTGGTTGATTCTACCAAAGTACTTTCTTTGGTTTTAGAAAAAATACCATAACCAGTAATGTTCAATTTATTATTCACTTCTTGAGTGAAATTGATAGCGCCAAATTTGCGATCACTCTCTATGACATCTTCTTTTTCCAAAAAATCTGAAAAATCATCGTAGGAATCGCCAAAGGAAGTACTCCCCTTATCAAAAATAGAGTTCATGCCTTCTTGAAAGCTAAAAAATTGGTCGTAAGTAAACACGCGGTTTCTTACATTATTGAGGTTACCTATGACATTAAGTGTTGTTTTGGGACTGTAGTAAAACAGGTTGCTTTGGGTATTATAAAACTCGTCGTTGCCCACTCCTGCTTCTACATCGCCAAAAACAAAATCTTTTTTATCGTCCTCAAGTTTAATATTCATCGCCATGTCCTCGCTTTCTTGGAAATCTTTGAGCATAGCAATTTCATTATAATTATCCAGGACTTCTACTTGTTTTACAGCATCGGCGGGAATATTATCTACCGCTAACTTGGTTCCACCGCCAAAGAATTTTTTATTCTCTACTAGCATGTGGGTTATCTTTTTCCCATTAACGGTAATGCCACCATTTCTATCTACCTCTACGCCCGGTAATTTTTTAAGAATATCTTTCAGTTTACGTTCTTCTCCTGTTGTTAGTTGATTAACATTGTAAGTAATGGTGTCTTTTTTGACCACCATAGGCATGTCCAGAATCACTTCCTTTAGATTTTCTGCACTTTGCTTTAAGACAATATCTTTGACCTGATCCTCATTAAGTTTTATCTCAAAACTTTGCTTAGCATAGCCTAGATAATTAGCCGTAACGGTATAAAGTATGCTCTTAAGATTTAGACGGTAACGCCCTTTATCATCTGTAATAGCAAACTTAATTTGTTGCAGAGAATCTTTGGGCTCGGCAAGAATAGTGACGTTGACCAAAGGTCGATTAAGACTGTCTTTAACTGTACCTTTTAATGAGTTTTGGGTATAAGAATTGTTAAATGGAAAAAGGACAAAACAGACAAGTAAATTGAAACATATTTTCATTTAAATATCTATCTCTTATTATAGTCTTTCATCTTCTCAGCAATTCTTTTTGTCATTTCTTCATGAGAAATTACTTTTTCATCCTTTCCAACCCTTTTAATTTTCAATTTATCTCCATCAGGATTTAAGTTGATTTTTGTCGCAGTAATTGTAAATTCTTTACGTTCTACTTGAAGCACAAGACCAGGTAAACCAACATAATTTTTGGGTCCATATTTATATGGAATATCAGGTGTAAACCAAGCGACAACCTCTCTATCATAATAATGACCCTGCCTACTATATAGAGTTTCAGTAGTAGTTGCCTTATAGCATTTAAAGTCACCTATCATTTTGGTTTCGTTAGCAATCTCCCAATCTAGCGGTTTGTGAGCAACATATCCAAAACTTCTGCTATCTTCAACAAGTTGTTTAGCTGTTAAATTGTAGTAATATGGCGCTAAGCCTGCTTTACTCCCTAAATTATACTGCTCATTTTCTAGAGACTTATCCTTAAAATAATAAGATTTATCTTCTGTAAAATGTAATTCATAATAGTCGGGTTCTGCGTTTTTATACATTTGAATAACACTCTGTTTGGTATTCATGTCAATATCTTTTTCCTTAATGTCTTCTATAAAGTCTTTTCTGTGTTTTATATTCATCTCAGCAGTGTACTTAATAATACCATTTTCTATTTGAGCTTGACTTGTTAATGAGAATGTTATAATAAAAATTATTAAAAATTTCATGGCTTTAAAATTTAAAGCTGTCATTAATACATGACAGCTTGTTAAACTAATTAACTTATTGTGATAGATTTTGTATTTATTGTGATCAACCTCCACATCCATTTCTAATCATGCAAGTATCGAAGTCCCCGAAATCACTTGGGTTAGCATAATGACATATTGTATGCATAGTGCCACAAGGTACTCTATATGCTTCAGAATCAATTGTACTAGAGGTGCCAGCAAATGTTGCTGAACCTCTAGCCAATAAAAATACTGTTCCTAAAAAGGAATTTTTTAATAATTTCATAATTAAAATTTTAAGAACTCTAAGAATTGAGTTCGATTAAACATTTATTTTAAAAACATTTGACAACTCATAAACCCAATTTATTTTAAGAGCTATCAAATAAAAAACAGTACTGCTAGAGTTGCAACTCTATGTCATTTAACTCTCTAAATTGGAAATGAGAATTAAATAACAATACTAATCTAAAAAAAAAAACATAGCTGGCTTTCGCAAAATGTTAAATATTTAAGTTTTAACATTTTTTTATACTGTTGTTATTTCATTAATATTGCTTTTATAAACTCCATCTTACCTCTTATTATAATCTTTCATCATCTCAGCAATTCGCTCATTCATTTCTTTTTGAGAAATTACTTTTTCATCCTCGCCAACCCGTTTGATTTTCAATTTATCTTTATCAATATTTAAGTTGATTTTAGTAGCTGTGATTGTAAATTCTTTACGTTCTACCTCCAATACTAATCCAGGAAGACCGGTATAATGCTCTGGTCCAAATTTCACTGGTATTTCTGGGGTAAACCAAGCTACTATATCTCTATTGTAATAATAACCTTGACGGCTGTAAAGCGTTTCTGTAGTGGTTGCTTTATAACATTTAAACTCTCCTATCATTTTACTTTCATTATTACTTTTCCAGTCTAATGGTTCGTGAGATATATTACCCATCTTAGAATTGATTTCGATAATTCTATTAATTTTAGAATTATTGTAATAAAGGAACAAACCAGCTTTACTTCTTACAAAATAAATATTCCTTTTTACTAATGCATTTTTTATAAAATAATACGAATCATTTTTTTGAAAATGCAATTCGTAATAATCAGGTACGCGATTATTATAAGACTGAATTACTTTTTGCTTGATATTAATATCAGGATCACTCTTTATGTTTTCAATAAATTCTCTAATATGATTTTTATTTAATTCTGTAGTATAATTGATAATTCCAGAAGAAACTTGAGAGAATGATACAGCACTAAACATTAGAACTACTCCTAGAATAGTCTTCATACCAATAGGTTTTTAATGTAGATTATTGAACCTAATTAAAAAAATAGCAATTAACAACTACATTAGTTAATATTAAAAATGCAGTGGATTTACAATCCTAGATTAAGCCTTTAGATTTTATCTCACTCTGGATGACAGCTTAAGTTTGCAAAAATTTGAAACTGGATATCTCAACGGGTTTAAACATGCTGTGTCAAAATCAGAAGAAATTATAACAGCTATTAATTCGAAAAACCCAATTGCTTAGCAAAAGCACTGAAAATGAAATCCCAAGTCAATAAAAAAACTATTTTTGTGTTTTTAAATTATAGCTATGTCCTTAAAGAAAGCCTCTCTTCTTATCCTACTCATTTTATTGATAGACCAAGTGTCTAAAATATATATAAAGACCCACTTTATGCTGGGGCAAGAAATTGACGTTTTAGGATGGTTCCGTATCCTCTTTGTTGAAAATGACGGGATGGCGTGGGGAGCTAAAATCCCTGGATCTTACGGTAAAATCATCCTTACCTCGTTTAGAATTGTAGCCGTTAGCTTAATTAGCTATTGGTTGTGGGATACCATAAGGAAAAAATCTCCAAAAATTTTAATCATTTCAGTTTCTTTAATCCTTGCTGGCGCGATTGGAAACATTATCGATTCTGTATTTTATGGTGTAATTTTCGATAGCAGCTTAGGTCAAATCGCCACCCTTTTTGCCGATGAACCTTACGGAGAATTGCTAAAAGGAAAAGTGGTTGATATGCTTTACTTCCCTATGTATAGTGACATATTACCCAACTGGGTTCCCATTTGGGGAGGTGAGTATTTTGTATTCTTTGAGCCAGTCTTCAATATCGCCGATACGGCCATTAGTACTGGATTTGGACTTTTGGTGGTGTTCAACAAAAAAGCTTTCCCAAAAGATAAGTAGTCTATAGAGTTTGCGGTTCTATTTTCAACATGAGTTTATAGGCTTCTAGTTTATCCTCTGGCTTAATTGGATAGGGTTCTATATTTTTAAGATACACCTTATGAGAGTCTGTAGAAAGAATTACCCTGTTGAAACCCAGTGCAGGAACGCTTATTCGATACTGCTCGGTGTCTATCGCATTGTTAATTTCTATTACAATATTGACTTCACCAGGCCAGACACATGTCACTTGTTTTGGACAACGCCCATCGCTTTCTACTGCGGTAAACGTTAAGGTATAAGCCCCCACCTCAACGTGATCCAGAAGATTAACCTTAGTCAAAATCTCTGGCACTTCTATTTTTTTTTCAGTTTCTATTGTATTTTTTTCTGAATTTTGAGCATTTAGACTGCAGGTTATAGACAGAACACCTAGAAAAAACAGGTACAATTTCATAAGTCGTATGGGGTTTAGGTTTCTAAAACTAAATATAAGTCAAAAAATTTAGCCTAAGCCTACATCTAAAGTCATCATAACTACAAAACCTCCTATAAAACCGAGGGTGGACAAATCTATATTCCGAGCTTGTTGAGACTCGGGGACGACTTCTTCTATCACCACAAAAATCATAGCTCCAGCTGCAAAACAGAGGGCATAAGGCAAAATAGGTTCAAAAGTCAAAACTGCCCAAGCACCGATGACTGCGGCCACAGGCTCTACAATGGCAGATAAATGACCGTAATTAAAACTTTTCCAACGCGATAATCCAAGTCCGCGCAACGGCATAGCCACCGCAAAGCCTTCAGGAAAATTTTGTAAACCAATACCAATCGCCAAAGCCACAGCACCCCCAATACTAGCCCCTTCTATTCCTGCTGCAGCACCTCCAAACAAGACACCAACCGCAAGCCCTTCTGGGATATTATGTAAGGTAATCGCAAGCGTCAATAAAACAGATTTATGCCATTTGGTTTTTACACCCTCTTTTCTATCTTCCTTAAAGTTTATGTGCAAGTGTGGCAATACTTTATCCAATCCAAAAATAAAAAGGGCGCCGAGTGAAAAACCCACCACAGCGGGAATCACTTTTATAAATCCTTCGCCATCGCTCATTTCTATACCTGGCGCTAAAAGACTCCAAAAGCTCGCAGCTACCATAACCCCTCCAGTAAAGCCTAGCATTCCATCAAATAACTTACGATTCATAGACTTAAAGAAAAATACCAAGGAAGCCCCCAGTCCGGTTACCAACCACGTAAAAGTGGTCGCAACTAAGGCAGCAGTAATAGGATCTATTGATTCAAAATAAGCAATGATTTCTTTCATACTATTGTTTTATATAAATATTGACAGCCACCATAGGTGAAACTCTTAAACTTTTTCCATCTGTCTGTATTAACATGGATTCATCAAACTCTTCTTTATCTAAAACCTGAATGGTTTTCCCTAAAGCAATACTGTTTTTATCTAGATATTTTAAAAATTCGGAAGAGGTATCTTTTACACCGACCAAAGTGCCGTGTTCCCCTTTAGATAGGTTGGAGAGTAAAATTTTATTGGCCACATGAAAATCACCTTTAGCGTCTGGTATGGGATCCCCGTGTGGATCTCTTTTCGGATACTTCAGGAACTTATCGAGTTCGGTGATCAGTTTATCAGATTTGATGTGCTCTAGCTGTTCCGCAACTTCATGGACCTCATCCCAAGAAAAACTTAGTTTATCGACTAAAAACACTTCCCACAATCTATGTTTTCTAACAATCTGCAAAGCTGTTTTTCGTCCACTATCCGACAAATACACTCCTTGGTATTTTTTGTATATAACCAGATTTTTTTCAGAGAGCTTCTTTACCATATCGGTCACAGAAGAGGCTTTGGTTTGCATTTCTTCAGCGAGAGCGTTGGTATTTACTCCAGACTTAGACGTCTTTTGTAAATGTAGAATGGCCTTCAGGTAATTTTCTTCGGATAAGGAAAACATAGTTTAATTATAAGCAGTGCAAAAGTATGGTTTTATTTTTAGTTTTGTCTAAAAATAAATTACAGATACATTAAATTTAAACTTTTAGTCCTAATACCTTTAATTTATTCGCCTGTGTTTTCTCAGTTGGGATCTGTGGAAGGTCGACTTATTTTTGAAGACAACGCAGGACTTTCGGCAACGGTAACCTTATACCAGATTAAACTTATGTCGACCATTTATCCATATTGAGAGCATTGAATATTCCGAATCCTGATCGAAATAGTATACTTAGCCTAAGGTTTTTATTTTATTAGGCAAGAGGCTTATTCTTTATTGAGAAAGAAGTTCCGAGGCTTAGTTATAGGAAGACAAAACTAGGTTTATTTGTTATCTCTGAATGCGCCTGAACTTATCTATCTAGCAGGATTAACGTTTCAAGATCTCCATAAAAGATAAACGATGGGCTTTGAGTTTCCGTTGGCGTGATAAACTAAACAATCCTGATGCTTCCTGACCGCATAACAAGTCTATGAAACGCTCTTGTATAGCAGAAAAGCAAAGTTTATTTAAAACCCTAAACCTGCCTGAGTTTATCTCTTAGGCAGGTTTATTTAGATCTCTATGAAAGTTAACAATAAGTCTCTGTGCAGACCTAGATCATTTATTACTCTGTGTCCCTCGTTTTAGAGATTTAGGGGTCTTATACCAATTGAGCTAAAAACATACAGAGAAAGATTAAATATCGTCGTAATCTACCACCACTTTTGCAGAGGTAGGTTGAGACTGGCAGGTGAGCACAAGCCCTTCCTCTATCTCATCATCGGTTAAGATCTGATTTTTTCTCATCTTCACTGTCCCTTCTTTGATTTTGGCCACACAAGAGCTACAAATTCCACCCTGGCAAGAATACGGTGCATCGATATTCTGTGCTAATACCGCATCCAGAATTAGGTCAGTTCGATCCATAGATAACTCAAATTCTTCATCGTCCACGATAACAGTAATTAAGCTTTTGCCATCGGTAACGGCCTCCACATTTCCCTCTGATTTTGAAAAAAACAATTCATGCTTGATCTGGTCACCTTTTACACCAGTAGCTTTTAGAGTCTCTTCTATAGTTTCAATCATAGCTTCTGGACCACAGAGGTAAAATTCTGAAAACTCGAAACCATCGTATTTATTTTTGATGACATAATTAACGGTAGATTTTTCTATTCTACCAAATTGAGCTTCCCCTTCTTGGGTTTCACTATAAATAAATTCAATGAAAAAACGCTTTGGAAATTCTTTCTGAAGACTGAGGAGTTCTTGTATAAAAATGGTCTGCTCTGGAGATTTGTTTCCGTATACCAATACGAATCGTGCAGAATCAGATTTAGATAGTACCGTTTGAATCATAGACATAACAGGCGTAATCCCACTTCCTGCAGCAAAAGCTGCAAACGTTTTATGATCTAGCTGTTGAGGCAGTAGAAATTTTCCTTCAGCAGGGTGAACCTGTATTGGATCTCCAACCTTTAGTTGAGAATTCACATAGTTGGAAAATTTACCATCCGGAATAGCTTTCACTACAATCCCTAAATCCTTTCCCTCTTCAGAAGAAATTGAATACGATCGTCTTACTTCTTCTCCATTGATATTGGTTTCTAAGGTTAGATATTGCCCTGCTTTAAATTGAAATTCTGAATTTAATTCAGAAGGAACGTCAAACAGAATATGAACCGCTTTATCGGTTTGTCTACTGATTTCCTTTATAGAAAGTTGGTTATAATGTGCCATTAATTTTAATTTTGACTGCGAAAATACAACCTCATAGAAATTAGCTCTAAAAAAGAGCACTATTTTAATGTGGATTTAAGTTTTATCATAGAAATCCAGTTTTTAAAATTAAATTTGAAATACAAAATACATACATTTTTATGACCCACAAATCTTTGATTTCCTTGTTTGCTATTCTTTTATCATGTCTTCTCTCTTCAGCACAAGATGCTAAAGTGAAAGTCGCCAAAAAATGGGCTACTGAAAAGGTAGAATTCCACAAAATTACTGGAGATTCTCTGGAACTTATTCTTGAGGATTATCAAAGAAATATGAATCTAGATTCGGTATGGAGATCTCAACTGATCAATCAATCTTATTCTAAGCGAATGGAAATGCTCATAAAAGATAGTTTAGAGTCCAGTGAGGTCATAAAAGAACTTCCCACAGAACTTCTTAAAGAAAGATTAGCCACTTTGAATGCTAAAACACCATTCAACATAGAATACAACGAAAGCTTGGAAAGTGTTATCAGTTATTTTTTAAAACGAGAAAAAGAAGGTACAGAGCGACTAATGGGATTGAGCAAATTTTACTTTCCTATGTTTGAAGCCACTTTAGATAAATACGATGTGCCTTTGGAAATGAAGTATTTGGCGCTGGTAGAATCTGCCTTAAATCCTAGAGCAAAATCTAGAGCTGGTGCTACTGGCTTATGGCAATTTATGTACAGTACAGGCAAAATGTACGACCTTGATGTAAGTAGTTACGTCGATGAGCGAATGGATCCTGTGGCTTCTACCGAGGCTGCTGCACAATACCTTAAACGCTTATATCTGATGTTTAACGATTGGGATTTGGCGCTAGCGGCCTACAATTCTGGTCCTGGAAATGTGTCTAAAGCCATACGACGCAGTGGTGGCGAAACCAACTATTGGAAACTGAGACGTTATTTGCCTAGAGAGACCGCTGGTTATGTTCCTTCTTTCCAGGCTATGCTTTACATGTATGAATATGCGGAAGAACATGGCTTTAAACCTGAGCGACCAAAAACCATCTATTACGGAACAGATACTATTAGAGTTAAAAAGATGATCACTTTAGACCAAATTGCTGAAGTAACTCAAACAGAAAGGGAGTTTATAGAGTTTTTGAATCCTAGCTACAAGCTAGGAATTGTCCCCTTTGAAGATGATAAGTCATACTACATTAGGCTTCCTTATGCCAAGTCTGGGTTGTTTGTTGCCAACGAAGATAAAATCTATGGGTATGCAGAAGAGCAATTAGCCAAAGCTGAAGACTCTCTTTCACAATTCTATAAAGTGGAAGACAAAATTAACTACTATGTGAAATCTGGAGATTTCCTAGGGCGAATTGCTTCGAAATTTAGAGTGAAAATTAGTGAAATTAGAAGTTGGAATAATCTATATAATAACTCTCTCAGTATTGGTCAACGTTTGGTGATATACCCTAGAAATACCACAGCAATCGGAAAAACAAAATCATCCAGTAAAAAATCAAATACTGAAACTTCTTCCTCAACCGATTCTAAAATTTATAAAGTAAAACCAGGAGATTCGCTTTGGATCATTTCCAAAAAATACCCAAATTTGAGTGTAGAAGATTTGAAAAGCCTTAATCAACTTAAAAGTAACATCCTTAAACCAGGGATGACCCTTAAAGTTTCCAAGGGTTAGAAATAAGCTCTCAGCTGAACACTTCCGGTATGAATGGCATTGGCAGTTTCGCTCTTTCTCCCAAAGTAAGTTAAATTGAGGTCTAGGAAATCTGTGATTTTCTTCTGTAGAAATAGGGACCAAGTGAAATTATCGTTGGGCTGCAACCCCTCTAATAGCTGATAGGCGACAGGCGAAAATGCACTGCCTTCAAATTTATTTTGAATGAAATTCACCTCCCCATTAATACTGTATTTCTGAGCGTTATTAAGCGTAAAAGACAAACCGAAGGTTTGCTGGTCTAAGGATTCCATTTCGCCGAGCTGGTTTTTATTTTTAGACAATTCATAGAAGACATCAAAGCGTTTATCACCTAACAGATAGGACACTTTTGGATTAAGATTAAAGCCCTCAATTATAAAATTTCTATTTTCAAATCGATCCGAAAAACTTTCAGAAGAGTTGATATTCTGAGTTAAGGTAAGCAACCAGCTTTCTTTAAAATTATGAATAAATTTGAGTTCATGTAAGGTATTCGAATTTTCTTGGAGTCCTAAGAGACTTAAATTTTTGGTCGTGTTCTTGGTGAAATTGTAAGAGGTTGTGAACTTTTGTAAGCTTCTATTAAAGAAAATAATATTTCTAAACGTCGTATTTTCTCCTAGCACCTCTTGACTATCATCACCAAATGGATTTAAGCTTAACGCATTGCCCTCTTTTCTCAATTTTTTATCCAAAAGCAAAGAGGTTTGGTTATAAAATTTGGACGCTAACTTCTTAAATCCCCTTTCGTTTTGCCACTTGAGGAAGTTGAGGGTAACCTGCTGGCTTAGGCGAGTTTGATTGGTACTCACAAACACTTGATTGGGCAAAAGAATTCTAACGTACCTCCCCTCATCTTGAAATTGGGCAATTTCAAACTCATTGAGTTCTTGGATGCCATTTTCATTATAATCTATCCACGTATACTGCCCTTGACCAGGTTCCACCTCAACATAAGAGAATTCTTGCTGGGCAATGCTTCCGCTATTGGTTTCGTAAGTAGTATTGAGATTGACAAGTCTATCCCATAAATTTTGAGAAAAGGTGACTCTGGAGTTAATACTTTGCTCATCTTCTCGATCTTCTTCTGCAAATTTTAGATTTCTTAAATTAGCAAAAACTCTAAGGGCTGTAGATTTAGAATTGACTAGTTGCGAACGCATAAAATAATTGCTGGACGTGTTTACACTCTGCAAGACATTGGCACGTAAACTATCATTTTGACGATATCTATGCCCTAATTCTATATACACATCGGTAGAATCTCCAACCCCAGAATAGACCTCGTAACTTGAAAATCGCTGAGTATTAGCAGTAAATTCTTTACTATCCACACTCACTTCTTCATTATCTTCCAGATCATATCGAAATCCAGACCAAAATTTACCAAAATCATAAATCCCAGACAGAGTTGCCCTCGCAAACTTAGAGGTAAGTCGAGAAGATTCACTATCCAAGTAACTTGCCTTGGCATTTATACTGAGCTTATCTAGAACTTGCCTCGTCATTAAAGAATGTTTTAAACCTTTAAACTCATTTGTGTAGTCTAAACGTTGAAAATTATATTGAGTGTGGCTTGAAGCATTGTTTTGAAAATCGAACCCCATATCGACAAAAAGCTGATCTCCTGTAGGATCGAATAAATTCCAATCTCTTATAAATTCAACATTATAAAGTCTTTCCAAACTAGAATAGGAATCTTCAATAAAGTTCAAATTACCAAACACATCAAGCTTTTTGTTAGCCTTAGATTTAAACAAGCTTTGCTTAACTGACACTTGGGCAGCTAAGCCTCTATTATCCTCTTGGTCCAGATCCGAGAATAAATTATCGTCGGTATTGCTCGCCGCCACTTCAAACTGGATATTGGTATTCTCAGAAGGGGAATACTTACCGTTCACCATTGCAATTTGGAGCTTGGTGGGAGCAAACAACCTTACAACAGGTTCAAAATTTCCTTGAGAAATTCCATCAACTGGAGGTATGTATTCATAAATATTGGCAATAGCATTTTGACTAGAAAGCACATAATTTCCTTGATTAGATCCTAGGTTGGTAAACCTTACATTAAACAATTCAGCTTCAGAATCATTGGAAAAAACAAAAATCTCTTCTCCGTTTTGAAGCTCCTTGACGTATAAAATCCTGTTTTCTGAATATTCTGAAGGGACTGCACTTGGTGCAAACATTTCACTTTGATTATCTCCTGCGTCTTCTAAAGCATTCACCTGCTCATCTGTAAGACTTTGTTGTAAGGGCTGATTTTTAAGGTCATTTTCATTATAAAGAAACCCGTTCAGTTGAAGAGATTCAGACCTAAATCTAGAGCCAGTTGTAGCCACAATTCTAGAGAAATTTCGATCGGAAACTTGGTACTCTACCACGATTCTCATTTCTGAAGTTATAGGAAACGTGGAATTAAAAATTATTTCACCGGCATTATAATCAATGAGATAGTCTTCATTCTCTCCTCGAGAGAGTTGTCTGCCATTCACAAAAACCGCTTCACTACCAGAAATAATCAACACAAATAATTCCCCACTTTCGCCGACTAGTTTATAAGGACCTTGATTTCCCTCCTGAGCAGTCAATTCACTTCTTGTAAATACACCTCTCACCAAAGCGCCAGCAGCGTAAACTTCTGTTTGTCGTTTTTCATTGCCTACATCGGCAGATAGTAATAAACCTTGTACTCGTTTGGTGTAGGAGGCGAAAAAAGATTCGTTTTCTATTAAATCAATATCGCCAGCTCGTATTCTCCATTTATCTGACTCCAATTCTATAAAGATTTGATCGAACTCATCCAGCTGTTGAGTATATCCTCCAGATTGTGTGGGGGCATTATCATCTTGAATGGAGGCTCGAAGAGTCACATTCTCAGAAATTTTACCAGAGATCTGCAAGTCAAGCTCCGACCTTACCACTGCATTTTGGTTATTACCCACGCTAATCGCTCTCGAAATACTACCACTCGTATTTAGTCCCGCGAAGGGTACAAAATTACTAGGTTGCCTTTCTTGCTGCAATTCGTATAAATTGTCGACAGGATTACCGATGTCTACAATAAGCTTTTCATCCAAGCCCTTATAGGTTTTGGTGAGAAACTCAGGGTATTTAAAGTAAGTCATTAATAAACTGTCCCGTTCCATTTTCAATTTGTAAGAAGGAATTAATCGGGAGCCTGGAAAATCGATTGTATATAAAGAAGGGTCAATAATAAGGCTATCTGTAGACTGAACTTTAAATTGAAATGGGCTTATACTTACTTCTTCTAGCTGTATGGTGTCTTTTACGGAGAAAGTTTTTACGACTAGTCCCGACTGTCCAAATAAGGAAGAGAAACCTAAACATAAAAACACACCTAAAAGATATCGCCTCATGTCTGTAAAACTAAAGCTTTACTAAAATATTTTAAAGTCTTGTGAAAAAGAAATCGGAAAGCGGAAAAAAGTTTCTAAAAACACAAAGCCTCGGTTTTAAAAAAATCCAAGGCTTTGATAATTAACCAATCTATTATGAAAAACTTCATCCTATATCAAATATAGGATTTAAGTCCTATTATCGAAACAATAAACAAGCTAAAGTTTTACTAAAATCGAGAATTAACTGTCAGAACTCTCATTTACAGCAGGTTGCCAAAAATACTTTTTAAAATTTTTAATTTGATCGTTTTCTATCTCCAATCCTTCTTCTTCCAGTAGCTTTTGCATGACGCCTTGGCCGGGAAAATGATGCTTACCTGTTAATACGCCATTTCTATTTACAACTCTATGCGCTGGTAAATCTCGATCTAACTTTACGCAAGCATTCATGGCATATCCGACTGTACGTGAACTTTTGGCAGCTCCTATCGCTTTAGCTATAGACCCATAACTAGTTACTTTGCCTTCAGGAATCAAAGCTACAACTTCATAGACCTTTTCAAAAAAATCTGATTTTGCCATTTATATATGAGATAAGCGAATCCAAGACACAATAACAAGAATCAACATTAATACCGCCATAAAATAGTTAGAGTACCTCTTAAATAATTCTGTCTTCCCATCTATTTTCATAATAAAAATCACATATAGATAAAGAGTGGATAGCGTTCCTAAGGCCGCTGTTATCGCAAAGAAAATATCGTTCATAAGACTGAACTTTATCTCGAAATTATTGCTTAATAAAGTAGACATAAGGACGAAATAAGGTATGGGGAAAATATTAAGGGATGATACTAAAATCCCAGTAAAAAAACTCTTGGTCCCTGTTCTTTCTTTAATGCTTTGCTTATTTTTCTTACGGTTGGCTGAAAGCAGGAAATAAATGAACATTAAAATTAATATCGCAATACCCGTTTTAAGAAACATACTTTTCACATAAGGATGTGAAAAGATATATTTTGAAATTACAACAGCTAATAAAGCCTGGAATAAAACTACAGAAGAAGCCCCTAAAGCCATCAAGGTTCCATTTCTACGCCCTCTTTCTAAACAGGTTTTAGCTACGCTCATGTTGACTAGACCTGGCGGGACCACACCGACGAAAGCGGCAAGGTAAGTTAATATATAGATTTGAAAATAGTCCAAGATTAAGGTTATGGTTTAAGTCTAAATTTTAAGTAAGTTATCAATTTATTCTTATCCAGATACTGCTGCTCATAAAAAGTCTTGATCCCTACTACTTCTTCTGGAGCTTCATGATTTACATAAATATTATGGTGAGCATATATGATCTCGTGTCCTAAGCCTTCTAAAATTCCTAGCGTATAGCCATGCATAAATTCGCTATCTGTCTTCAGATGTATAATCCCTTCCTTAGTTAAAATATGCTTGTATTTCTTTAAAAACTGAGGATTGGTCATCCTATGCTTGGTGCGTTTCCATTTGATTTGTGGGTCGGGAAAGGTAATCCAAATTCCATCCACTTCACCTTTAGCAAAAACTTGATCGACTAACTCGATTTGAGTTCTTAAAAATCCTACATTGGACAAATCGCCCTCCAAAGCGGTTTTAGCTCCTTTCCAAAATCTAGCCCCTTTTATATCTATACCTAGATAATTACAGTCCTTGTTTCTTTTAGCAAGCCCCAGGGTATATTCCCCTTTACCACAGCCTAATTCTAAAATTAAAGGCTTATCATTTTTGAAAAAATCACGTTTCCATTTCCCTTTAAATTGGAACTCCTCATCTACAATTTCAGATCTCAAAGGTTGAATGACATTATCAAATACCTCATTATCCTGAAATCGCTTTAGTTTATTTTTACTACCCACGTTTTTGCTGAAATTTTCAGGTAAAATTAGTTAAATTTACCGATACACAAAATTAAAACCCTTGGCCTTTCCTACTCATGTTCTTGTTGCCCCTCTCAATTGGGGATTGGGCCACGCCTCAAGATGCATTCCTATTATAAATTACTTTTTGGAACAGGACGCTAACGTTAGTATAGCCTCCGATGGGGCGGCCTTAGAGCTTTTAAAAGGAGAATTCCCAAACCTAAACAGCTTAGAGTTAAATTCCAGCCAAGTCGTTTATTCTAGCTCTGGTTTTTTCTTTTATCTGAAATTGATTCTGCAAGGTCATGGTTTAAAAGAAAGAGCCAAAAAAGATGAGATACTGGTTGAGAGTTATGCTGAAAAAAATCATGTCGATTTGATTATTTCAGATCACAGATTTGGAGCTTTTTCAAAACCGATAAAGTCGGTGATTATTTCTCATCAATTACAGTTTAAAGCTGGACTATTTTCCAGAGCATCATCTTTTATGAATGCAAAGTACCACAATCGTTATGACGAAATCTGGATTCCAGATGCTGAAGTCACTTTTGATTTGAGTGGTGTCTTAAGCCATTCTAAACAAATTGAGGTCCCAACCCAAAGAATTGGTGTTTTAAGTCGGTTTTCTAAAATAGAATCTCCCGAAGATATTGATTACCTAGCCGTAATCTCTGGACCAGAGCCTTTGCGAACCTCTTTGGAAAAATGTTTGATTACAGCTTTCCAAGGTCTCTCCGGTAAAAAAACAGTTATAGTAAGAGGGGTCTATAACATAGAGTCTTTAAAGGACTTCCCCAACATTAGCTTTTACAATCATTTAAAATCTAAAGAACTCAATGCATTAATCTGTAGGAGCAAGCTAGTCGTATGCAGGTCTGGATATTCTTCGGTTATGGACCTCGCTTGTTTGGGTAAGAAAGCCTTTTTTATACCAACACCTCACCAAGGAGAGCAAGAGTATCTGGCTAAGCGGCTTGAAAAACTGGGCATTGCTCCTTATTCAGATCAGGAAAATTTCAAGGTTTCAGATCTCCAAAAGGTAAGTCAGTATTCAGGCTTTAAAGCTGACGAGCATCTTCGATTTCCTCTTCAGACATTTCGTCGGACATTGGAAGGGTAAAGGAGAACTCGCTACCAATACCATAAACGCTTTCTACAAAGATTTGTTCATTGTGAGCCTCAATAATATGTTTCACGATAGATAAGCCTAAGCCAGAACCTCCTTCTCGTCTTGAGCCTGTTTTATCTACCCTAAAAAAACGCTCAAAAAGGCGTGGAATATTTTCCTTCTCGATACCTTCTCCGTTATCGGTAACTCTAAACATGACTTTGCCTCCCTCCAGTTGTTCTAAACTGATTTCAGAAGTGCCTCCTTTTTTTCCATATTTGATAGAATTCACAATGAGATTGGTAATCACTTGTTGAATTCGTTCTTTATCTGCTTTAACAAAAGTGAGCGGGTAGTCTTTATCGAATGTAAGACTGATTTCTCTTTTGTTAGATTTCATTTCTAGCAAATCAAAGGCATTCTGGGTTAGCTCCAAAATATTAAAAGTCTCGATATAAAGATTGAGGTCACCAGTTTCTAGTTTGGTGATCATATCCAAATCTTTCACGATATAAATTAATCGGTCTACCCCTTTACTAGCCCTGCTAAGGTATTTTTTTCTAACTTTTTTATCTTTTATCGCTCCATCAAGGAGGGTGAGAATATAACCTTGAACCGTGAATAAGGGCGTTCTAAGTTCGTGAGAAACATTTCCTATAAATTCCTTTCTGTAGTTTTCTCTTACTTTTAGGGTTTCAATCTCCAATTTTTTACCTTTTGCAAATCGTTCAACTTCCTCGGTAAGAGTCTTTATATCTGATGTGACCCTTTGATTACCAACTGCCGTTTGGTCTAAGATAGAAACACTATCATAAATCGATTTAACTCGTTTATAAATAAAAAATTCGATCCTTAACTGAATAATTAAAAAGGAAAATAAAAGACAAAGCAAAGCAAAAATAAAAATAGAAACCGGATCGATTTCTAATTTGATATACTCGTATAACGCAATAAGGCTGGATAGAAAAATGGTGATATACGAAGAGGTGTTTAGCGCAAACTTATAAGACCTTTTTAATTTTTTACTCATTCATGTACAAACTTATAGCCAACGCCTTTCACTGTTTTGAATTTATCGTCGCCCAATTTTTCTCTCAACTTTCGAATGTGAACATCGATGGTCCTTCCACCAACCACAACTTCACTTCCCCAAACGGTATTCAAAATATCATCTCTTTTGAATACTTTGTTTGGTTCTGAAGTGAGTAAAGATAGCAATTCAAATTCTTTTCTTGGCAAAGTCATTTCTATGCCATCACTGGAAATTTTATACTCATCACGGTTGATCACGATTCCTCCAATTTTATAGATGTTCTTTTCAGAAACATTGGACTTAAATCGCCTAAGCAAAGCTTTTACTTTACTCATCAACACTTTAGGCTTTACAGGTTTGGTTATGTAATCGTCTGCACCCGCATCAAATCCTGCCACTTGAGAATAATCTTCTCCTCTAGCCGTTAAAAAGGTAATAACGGTGTTTTCTAGGCCTTTGGTCTCTCTAATTTGTTCGCAAGCCTCTATCCCATCCATCTCTGGCATCATCACATCCAAAATTACCAAATGAGGCTTTTTCTTTTTAGCTTTTTTTACAGCTTGGACGCCATCTTCCGCAGTAATCACTTTGTAGCCTTCAGCATTGAGATTGTAACTCAATATTTCCAAAATATCCGGATCGTCGTCTACAACAAGGATAGTGATGTCAGATTTCTTCATGTAGTTTAAGTTTTGATAATTACAAATTTAGCAAATTGAATATTAGCATAAAGTTAAGGTTAGTACCTATTTAAATGTGGTGCCACAATAAATCGTTTTTACAAAACAAATTCGACACCTGCCATTTTGCTTGCTTTTTATCAAAAAACAACGCAGCTATCCTAATTAATTCTAGCTTTAATGAATCAAAAAACCTGTGCTGAGCTACGTCGTAGTATAATTCAATTTATTGACACGACATTATAAATTTAAATTGGGGTGAGGAATAAAAAAAGCTGCTCTAAATGGAGCAGCTTTTGGCTAATTAGTAGTAAAAAATATTAAAAACTGAAGGAGTAACCTAAAGAGATTTCTTGACCTGGATCTCTTCTAGAGTAAGTTCTAGAATCAGCCTGAAAAGAATTATAATTGGTTTCAATCACATCCCCTAAGATGTTGCTAAATCCAAAGTTGACAGAAGAATTTTTTTCTTCTCCAAAAGCTTTTGAAAGTCTAAAACTCATATTATGAAATGGCTGCGTAAAAGCATCTGGGACATTTCTAATCCCCACAACTTCTAAGGTTTCCCCTTGAACGTTATAGAAGAGTCCCCCTTGCCATCCCTTATTTACGTCATCATATCGAAGGCCTAAGTTGATAAGATAAGGAGATTGTCCTTGCAAGTCTCGCTCATTATCAATAGTTTCTCCATCTCTAGCAGCGAGACTTCTAGATTCAAATTCTTGTTGAGACATTTTTACAACAGATTCGATAATAGTGAAATTTGCATTCACACTGAAATTTTTCAGGCTTTCAGCTATAAAGCCGAAATTTTTTCTTATTTCTAATTCAGCACCATAAACATCCGCAGAGTTTACATTTTGTGGCTGTAAATTGTTAGGAGCTTCAGGAAAAGCAACCAGTTCGATAGGATCATTAAAAGCTTTGTAAAAACCGCTTATCGCAAAAAGTTGCCCGTTTTCTCCATAGCGCTCATATCTTACATCAAAATTGTTAATATAAGAAGGCTGTATATCAATATTACCTATAAAGGTAATATCACTTAAAGGATCGAATATTTGAGCAATAGAAGCCTCTTTAAAAGAAGGTCTTGCTGTGGTTTCGTAATAAGAAGCTCTTAAATTAGTTTCCTCATTTAATTCATAAATCAAATTTAAAGAAGGAAAAAGATCGGATGCATCTAAAATCTTTTCTTCATTCAAATTTAGAGTTCCTTGATTGTTTTCCCCAGTATAAGTCAACTGATAATTTTCAAACCTAAGACCAAAAACACTTTTTAACTTATCAGTAATTTTAAACTCTTCAGAAACATAAGCAGCGGCAACATTTGAATAGGACTCAAAATTATTGGCTGGTTCGAAATTACCTTGAATATAAGAACCACTATTCGTCTCTGAAACCCAGATATTTTCAAGTAATAATAAGTTATCAGGATTTCCATTTACAGGAGTATTACTGTTCCCTTTCAAAAGAATATTGTAATTATTAATTCTAAAATCTCTTTGCTTAAACGTATTGGCAGCTCCAAACTTTAAGTTGGCCACTCTTCCAAAAAGTTGATGTTTTTTTGTGAGGTCTAATTTACCAGCCAGATTGATTTCTTCAAGATTCCTCCAGAGTCGCTGAGGGGCACCGGCTGTACTAGGGCGTATAGAGAGATTATTGTCTCCAATAACTTCAAATGGAGTAACCCTCACATCCTTGTCATATATTCTTGAGAAACTTGGAGACAAAGCCCATTCGGTTTCCCATGAAGCATCTTCATTGACATGAGACCCGGTCAAACTTAAATTTGTAATAGATTTTTCTGTATATTCAATATTATCTCTTACCACTTCAATATCGTCTTGAATAAATGTAAAGGTTCTAAACTTAGCAGCTCTAGAGACACCATTTTGAAGGTGCAAAACATTAAAACTATATTTTGACTTTTCAGTTTTAAAAGAAAGTCCAACCAAACCACTTAATAAAACATTATTAGTTCCTACATCTCCAGTTTGAGTCCTATTAGGAGTTAATTGGGTATCCGCTAAATCTATAGGTTTAAAAAAGAAATTTTGCTCCAATTGTTCAAAATACTCAGTTGTATTACGGTAAGATACATTGGCTTGGTAGCCAAGTTTATTACCCTCTCCAACATCGTAATTGTTACCTGCAGATAAACTTAGGTTGAAATTTGCTGGGCTTGTTGTTCTATCTGCAGCAAGTTTTTTATCAAATTGATTGGTTATATCCGTAATACTTTCTCCGTTATCGTTTAATCCATCTCCTACTGGTGCAGGAATATCTAAATTTTCTGAAACGGGTAAATCGCGATTACCATTATCAAATCCTAAGAAATCGGTTGGAGATGAACTCCCCTGTAGATAATTTGAGTTGAAATGCATATCAAAATTATAAGAGCCTCCCACGCTTAAGCTGTAGGTTTCTCTAGAGGGGAAGTCCTTAGTTACGATATCTACAACACCCCCAGTGAAGTCTGCAGGCATATCAGCACTAGCTGTTTTTGAAATGATTATGTTTTCAATAATATTGGAAGGAATGACATCCATTTGAAGCGTATTTCTATCAGGATCAAGCCCAGGGATATCCATTCCATTAAGAATAGATTTGGTATAGCGATCTCCAAGTCCTCTTACATAGACATACTTCCCCTCTTGTACTGAAACTCCAGGGATATTTTTAACTGCTGAAGCGACATTGTTTGCCCCCGTTCTTTTGATACCTTCGAAAGACAAACCATCAGTCACTTTTATAGATTTCCTTTGCAAGTTCAATACTGAAGCTTCAGTATTTCGTCTAGCAGAGACGGAAATAACAACTTCCGCTAGACTATCTGCTGCAGAATTAAGAGTGACATCCACGCGGGTGGTTTCATTTGCTATCACTACCACTTCAGTGATTTCTTTGGCTTGATAACCCACAAATGAGAAGGTTACAGTGTAAGTGCCAGGTTCTAAAGATATAGTGTAAAACCCGTCAAAATCTGAGGTACTTCCTTTATTTGTCCCGTTAACAGTAACATTTGAAAAAGGGAGCACATCATCTAATTCACCATCTAATATTTTACCCTCAATCGTTCCATTTTGAGCGGAAATAGTTTGAATTCCGAATCCAAAAATTAAAACAACAACAAAGTTCAAAAAAATTCTATACATATACCTTAAATTATAAATTATAATAATATTGCCCGGTTTTAAAAAAGCCGAGCAATATTTTGTTGGTGAGCTTTAAGTTTTAAAACTAGAATCCTAAAGCAGAAGCTGCTACAGAAACCCATGTCCATCCAAATACTCCTAAATTTGCACCGATAGTAGCGTCGGCTGTACTGCTTCGTTCAGTTACAAATCCATTTTGTCCTACAGCATCGTCTTGAAAAGTAGTTAGTCCAGATGAATCTGTGAATAGTGTTGATATATCAGCTACCCCAGCTGATGGTACAATTTCGATATCTGAAAAAGTTAAATTACCAGCATTATAGTTATCTGCAACACCTTGGTTATCTTGTAGTGTGAAGTTAGACGTAGGAAGACCGCCTACTAATAATATATTTTTGTTAGTTCCCATAGCACTAGATCTGAATTGAGCAAACTCTCTTTTGCCACTAGTCCCATTTTCAGCTGAATCGTCTGAAAATATAGTCACGTTTTCTAGTGTATACATCCCTGTAGCAGAACCCTCAGGTCCATCTATTTCTATACCGTGGTCAGATACATTTGTCATTACAATTGCAACATTACTCACAGTACCGCTATAAGCTTGGTCGATATCTACAGAATCATCTCCTACTCCCCAAACAACAATGTTTGAAACGTCTACAGTTCCCCCGAATAATTCAACACCGTCATCCAAGTTAGCAATCACTTCTATATGATTTATAACTGTACCATTACCAACACCTCCAAGTGTTAAACCATTGATTTCGTTACCTTCTCCAATATTAGCACCACCGTGACGTATTGAAATGTACTCTATATTTCCTGAACTATCAGAGGGGTCGTTACCTCCATATAATCCAAATCCAGATCCAGCAGGAATTCCTTCGATCAATTCTTCAGTAGCATCACCTTCAAAAGAAGAAGGAGCATTTCCTAAAACGATAACTCCACCCCAAAGGCCTCTGTCATTTACACTTAAATTAGGACTTACTGTTTCTCCTGACACTATTTCATCCAGTACAGTAGTGAAAATAATTGGCTCTTCTGCAGTACCATTTGCATTTAAAGTTGCATCTCTGTCAACAATTAATGCAGAGGCTTGAGTTTGTGCTCCTTCAGCTCCCTTAATGACAGTTCCAGCTTCTATAGTTAATGTAGCTCCACCATCTACGACAACTTTACCATCTAATATATAAACGTTCTCTTTGGACCAAGTTTGATCTTCATCAATAGATCCAGAAATTGTTATTTCTTCACCTACAACAGGTGGAACAACAGGTAGTGCATCATCACTTGAACAAGAAGCCATAATGATTGAAGCAATAAACACTGCAGATAAAATTATTTTTTTCATTTTGATAAATTTATTTTTTGTTTAATTATTAATGCAAACTTAGAAGCAAACTGAAGTAACCGTGTTATCTCGATGTTAACAAAAGCTTTCATTTAGATTAATAGATTCTTGGTTTATTAATACTGGCTTAACCTTGTCTATTTTGAATTTTAAAACTCCCTCATATACTGGGTTTAAAGTTTACCGAAGCCTTAATTCATTGATAGTGTGATAAAAAGCTTTTTATTTTTATAAAATTTGTGTTATTTTTAAGTAGACCTTAAAAAAACTAGTATGAAAAAAATTACTTTTTATTTGTTTTAATGTTCTCCTCTTTTGCTTTTGCGCATAATCCTGTTATAACAGGTTATATAGATTCTACCTGTCCTAATACCGAGGGTAGAACTCAGGAATTTTATGTAGAGGGCAGTGTCGATTTTACAAAATGGAACATCGTGAGACAATCTAATGGAGATGGATTTACCACCAATATTGATATCTCGGCTTTAGGAACTGCAAGTGATGATTTTTTTAAATTACGAATGACGAGACTATTCTCCTACAAGAATTTGGTATCTCAGCTAATATTCTTGTCAATGATTCTATAAATAGTAACGGCAATAGTGGTTTCCAAATTATCAATCTAGACGATGTGGTCATCGATAGGTTTGGAGAAGAAGGAATTGACGGATCCAATACTGTCTGGAATCACTTATACCAAATTAAACCTATATAATAAATGGTGCAACTCCAAATGCAAGTAATTTTAATCCTTTAAACTGACTTTTTGGAGGTGTTGACCTTCTGGAGGGGAAAGGCCTTTGTAACGGAGGAGATGAATTCGATACTGCGATGCCCTTTGGTACGTTTAGTTCTACTGGTAGCGGAAATGCTTCTATAGTAGACAGTCCATAGGTTTCTAGCTTATTTTATTTTGAAGGAAATTTTGACCCGTCAATGCTGAAGGATTATTTATTATTCAAGGCAAATCTTACAGAGAACATCACCGTCACCTCCTCTGCAAATTTTGTACTATCGCTAACGTCTCAAATCACATTCTCAAACTCCCTAAGCTTAACACCAACTAGTGAAGAAGTTCCCGCTACTGAAATTTTTTCAAGATTACAGACCGTCTGTGGAGTTTTATCATGGGGGTATAAGGATGGCTGATCCTATAAGCAAGACAATTCAGGGCCATATGGAGGAACCTTTGTCCTTAACAATTGGGAGTTTAGTGGTACTGGTGAAAATGATGATGACACTTCACAAGGTGCTGCTACAAATCCATGGCCGATCGGACCCTTTACGACAACTTTAGGTCTAAATAATTTTGACTCTGCCAGCATTATAATTTATCCAAACCCAGTATCTAACGGAGTATTGACTGTAGAATCTTCAACATCAGATGATTTTGAAGCTCAGCTCTTTAATATTCTTGGACAACGCGTGTTAACTTCAAAAGCTTCGGGATCTATAAATATATCAAACTTCAATGCAGGAGTTTACCTTATAAGAGTGATTTCAGGAGCCTCTTTTGTTACGAAAAAGATTGTTATAGACTAAACTGAAATACTTTTAAAACTAAAGTACCCTTTCTACAGGGTGTTTTTTTATTACTTTTGAAGTCAATTGATATATATGACTTCTGTCTTTCCTTTTTCAATACAATCAGAAAAAGATTTTCAAACTATAGCTCTAAAGCTTTTTAAAGAACAAATTCAGTATAATTCTGTCTATAAGGAATTTTGCAGTTATTTAAACATCAGAGAACAAGAGGTTCAAACCTTGAAGGAAATCCCTTTTTTACCCATCGAATTCTTCAAAACTCACCAAGTCAAAACGAAAGAGTTCACTCCTGAAATGACTTTTTTGAGCAGTGGAACCACTGGGCAACAGCAAAGTCGACATTACGTTAAGGACCTTAGAGTTTATGAGGATAGCTTTATTCATACTTTTGAGGAAGCTTATGGTTCTATCGAAGACTATGTCATTTTAGGCTTACTACCTTCCTACTTAGAAAGAGAGGGATCTTCGTTGGTATATATGGTAGATCATTTTATAAAAAGAAGCACATTTAAAGAGAGTGGCTTTTATTTAGATGAAATAGAACAGCTTTCGGAAACACTTCAAAAAATAGACGATGCAGGGCATAAGGTATTACTTATAGGAGTTTCGTTTGCTCTATTAGATTTAGTTGAAAATAAAAAATTTCAGTTGAAGCACAGCATTGTGATGGAAACAGGAGGTATGAAAGGCAGACGTAAAGAAATGATTCGTAAAGAACTTCATGCCGTTCTATCCAAAGGTTTTGGTGTAAAGAACATTCACAGCGAATATGGTATGACAGAGCTCCTGTCTCAGGCCTATTCTCAAGGACAAAGCAAATTCCAGTGTCCTGACCACATGAAAATTATGATCAGAGATACAGAAGATCCCTTTCACTATCTTAGCTTAGGCAGTACAGGTGGTATTAATGTGATTGATCTGGCCAATTTCAACTCATGCCCTTTTATCGCCACTCAAGATCTTGGCAAGCAAATCAACGACACAGAATTTGAAATCTTAGGACGCTTCGATCAAAGTGATATTCGAGGTTGTAATTTGCTGGTTCTCTAATGAAATAAGATTTAGCCCTAAACTTTTCAACACGTTAATTTATCCCTAAGAAATCCTGTAAAATAGCATATAGAATAAATAAATAGATCGTAAACTTGTATATTTGCATTTAGATTAAATCTTAATTAGAATTTTTATAAGTGTATGAAACTCAATAAAGACGACATAAAAAAAGCTCTTGAAACTATAACTGTTGCAGGAGAAGGGCAAAATATAGTAGAAAGCGGAGCTTTACAAAATATTGTCACTTTTGGCGATGAGGTTGTTGTAGATCTAAAACTATCTACTCCTGCCTTACATATTAAGAAACGTGCAGAGGTAGATGTAATGAAAGCTATCCACAAACACGTTTACGCAAAAGCTAAAGTCGAAGTAAAAATAAGTGTGGAGGCTAAAGAGAAAAAAGCCACTAATGAAATAAAAGGTAAACCCATCCCTGGGATCCAAAATATTATTGCCGTAGCCTCTGGTAAAGGAGGTGTAGGAAAATCTACAGTCACTGCAAATCTAGCGGTAACTCTAACTAAGATGGGATTTAAAGTAGGACTTTTAGATGCTGATATTTACGGCCCATCTGGTCCAATAATGTTTGACGTCGCTAATGAAAAGCCACTTTCGGTAACTAAGAACGGTAAATCCAAAATGAAGCCTATTGAGAATTATGGTGTCAAAATATTATCGATAGGGTTTTTTACCAAACCCGATGAAGCCGTGATTTGGAGAGGACCTATGGCAGCGAAGGCTCTCAACCAAATGATTTTTGATTCAGATTGGGGAGAACTTGACTTCTTATTAGTTGACCTCCCCCCAGGAACTGGAGATATTCATTTATCGATTATGCAGTCCATGCCCATTACAGGAGCTTTAATTGTAAGCACCCCACAAAATGTGGCTTTGGCAGACGCAAAAAAAGCAGTGTCTATGTTTCAACAGGAAAGCATAAACGTTCCAGTTTTAGGTATCTGCGAAAATATGGCCTATTTTACTCCAGAGGAATTACCTGATAACAAATACTATATCTTTGGAGAAAAAGGAGCTAGATATCTTGCTGAAGATATCGGAGTGCCTTTTTTAGGTGAAATTCCATTGGTACAAAGTTTAAGAGAATCAGGTGATATCGGTCGACCTGCAGCCTTGCAAGATGGAACACCACTTAGTGAGTCTTTTAAGGAATTGACAAAAAACACGGTGCAAGAAGTAGTGAATAGAAATAAGAACTTACCGCCTACAGATGCCATTAAGATAACAACCATGGCGGGTTGTAGTGCAATTAAAAATAAGAAAATATGATGACTGGTCAAGAATTAAGAAAAACAGTAGAGATTGCTTTAGATGAAATTCGTCCTTTTTTGAAAAGTGATGGTGGAGATATCGAGCTTTTATCTATTGAAGACGACTCACTGGTTAAAGTTCAACTTTTAGGAACTTGCGTAGACTGCACAGTCAACCAAATGACCTTAAAGTCTGGAGTAGAGATGACGATAAAAAAATATGCTCCTCAAATAAAAGAGGTTATAAATGTGACGGTAGGTCAATTTGCTAACAAATAAAGGTGAAATTCTTTAATTTTTATTCAACTGTTACTTTAAAGTATGATTAAAACTGATATTCTAATTATAGGCGCCGGTCCAACAGGACTTTTTGCAGTCTTTGAAGCCGGTTTATTAAAGCTGAAGTGTCATATCATAGATGCCCTACCACAACCTGGTGGACAATTATCCGAGCTTTATCCAAAGAAACCTATTTATGACATTCCAGGATTTCCTGAGGTGAAAGCTGGGCAACTAGTCGATAATTTGATGGAGCAAATCAAATCTTTCCAGCCAGGATTTACTTTGGGCGAAAAGGCTCAAGATATAGAAAAGCAGGAAGATGGAAGCTTTATTGTGACTACAGACCAAGGAACACAACACCATGCCCCTATCATTGCCATTGCTGGAGGTTTAGGGAGCTTTGTACCTAGAAAGCCACCTATTGCTAATCTTTCTCTGTTTGAAAATAAAGGAGTTCACTACATGGTAAAAGATCCTGAGAAGTTCAGAGATAAGTCTGTGGTTATTTCTGGCGGTGGAGATTCCGCTTTAGATTGGAGTATTTACTTGGCAGATATTGCCTCTGAAGTTACTTTAGTCCATAGGCGAAATGAATTCAGAGGGGCTCTAGAGTCTGTAGACCGTGTGAAAGAACTAAAAGACATTGGTAAAATAAAATTGATTACCCCAGCAGAGATTGTTAATGTATATGGAAACGAGCAATTAGAGTCCGTGACTATAAGGATGAACAATAATCCTGAAGAGGATTTCGAATTAGATACAGATTATTTTATTCCATTATTTGGTTTATCTCCTAAATTAGGTCCTATAGCCAACTGGGGGTTAGAAATTGAAAAGAATGCTATAAAAGTCGATAACACCTTAGATTATCAAACCAATATCCCTGGAATATACGCTATTGGAGATGTGAATATTTATCCTGGAAAATTGAAGTTAATTTTATGTGGTTTTCATGAAGCTACGCTTATGTGTCAAAGTGCTTTTCGAAGAATCCATCCTGATAAACGCTATGTGATGAAATACACAACAGTAGGTGGTGTGACTGGATTTGATGGGACCAAAAAAGAAGCCCCTAAAGCCGTAGTTAGAAGTATTGATTAATGGTATGTCATAAATAATCTCACCTTGCTAGGAACAATCTTAGCAAGGTGTTTTGTTTAAAATCATCATAGAAGTACTCAACATGTATCTACAGACACAGTGCTTTTGTTTACCAAATTAACCTTTGATTGGAGATTTCTTATGGATGTAAAAATTACAATAGTCGATCGGGAAGGAACATCCCACTTAGTTGATGCTCCCACAGATATGGCTATGAATCTCATGGAGGTTATTCGTTCTTATGAACTTGCTCCTGAGGGCTCTATTGGCATCTGTGGTGGCATGGCAATGTGCGCCTCTTGCCAGTGCTATATACAATCTATCACTCCACTTCCAGAAAAAGGAGATGAAGAAGAAGCTATGCTAGCTGAAGCTTTCTATGTTGAAGATAATAGTAGATTAAGCTGCCAGCTCCCTATTACTGAAGATTTAGAAGGCCTTAAAGTGGAATTAGCTCCTAGTGAGGAGTAAAAATCATCCCTCTAGCTCCCTCCAAAGGAGGGAGAAATTCACCTATCCCCCAAAGGGAAAATAATTTTCACTCAGTTTCTTTTCTCCTCACCTTTGGGGGTAGGGTGGGGATTTTCCCCTTTCCTTGGGGAAGGGTTAGGGATGGGATTTGGGATGATGAGGCTTTTTTTTAGGCAATAGCCTTGTAGTAATTTATTTCTTTAGCGATCCCGTTCCATAAGCCTAACCTCTTTTCTAAAGCTTCTCGTGAGCAAACCTCTACTTCTTTCCACTTCTGCTTATCTGAACCACACAACTCTGTGATTAATTCTAAGGCCATAGGACCGTGTTCGTCTGCATCCAATTCAATATGCCTATCGAAATAGTATTTAAACAAACTTAAATCCTCTTTTGGAAAGTTCTTTTGTATTTCACCTATGATAGAGGTAAACATATCTGGAATCAATTCTTCTCTACCAAATGTAAAACAAGCAGCAATCTCATGAGGTTTGTTTCTTTTGATAACATTAAATGTAAACAACATAAATTCTTTGACTGAAATCGGTAAATCGCTAGTAGAGATTACCGAAAAAATGTCAGTCCCTTCTTGTATTTGGTTAACAAACTCATGAATGACTTTAGTTGAGGATTCAGCCTTTTTCATGGCATCCAAATACATCTCAAAGTGACTTTGGCGCTCACCATAAGAATTGAGGTCTGTTTCTTCTGCCAAGACAATTTCATTTATAAGATATCTATGCTTTGGATTTCCTATAGGAACCCATGGTGAAGTCGTACAGGTGAGTTGTGTTTGAAGCGACTTTAATAAGGACATAAAATCCCAAACTGCAAAAACATGGTGCTCCATAAAGATTTTTAAATCCTGTGGGCTCTCAACATCTTTATATAACATGTGACCCATAAGTTGGTCTCTTAACTCTTTTAAACTTACTTGTACTTCATCAACCTGATTCATCTTTGTGTAATTTATACAAAAATAAAAAAACCAGTTAAAACAAGTTCAACTGGCTGCAATTTTTATATTTTCTTTAAAAGATATTCTACTTATTTGAAAGCAGATAGACCTGTAATGTCAAGTCCTGTAATCAATAAGTGAATATCGTGAGTTCCTTCGTAAGTAATTACACTCTCGAGATTCATCATATGGCGCATGATGCTATAGTCTCCTGTAATTCCCATTCCACCAAGAATTTGCCGCGATTCTCTGGCAATATGAATAGCCATTTCTACATTATTTCGTTTAGCCATAGAAATTTGAGCAGTAGAGGCTTTTCCTTCGTTTTTCAACTGACCTAATCTCAACGCCAAAAGCTGTGCTTTTGTAATTTCAGTAATCATTTCAGCTAGTTTCTTTTGTTGTAATTGAAAACCAGCAATAGGTTTTCCAAATTGAATACGTTCTTTGGCATACCGCAGAGCAGTATCGTAACAATCCATAGCCGCTCCAATAGCACCCCAGGCTATACCATATCGAGCTGAATCTAAACATAACAATGGCGCTCCTAAGCCACTTTTACCTGGAAGCAAATTTTCTTTAGGAACTTTTACATCTTGGAAAATCAATTCACCAGTTGCAGAAGCTCTAAGGGACCATTTGTTATGAGTTTCAGGAGTGGAAAACCCTTCCATACCACGCTCTACAATAAGTCCATGAATTCTACCTTCTTCGTTTTTAGCCCAAACCACAGCAATATCACAAAATGGGGAGTTGGAAATCCACATTTTCGCTCCATTAAGTAAATAATGATCTCCTTTATCTACAAAATGAGTTGTCATACCACTTGGATTAGAACCATGATCAGGTTCGGTTAACCCAAACGATCCCATAAACTCTCCTGAAGCTAATTTTGGTAAGAATTTCTTCCGCTGCTCTTCAGTTCCGAATTCATAAATAGGAAACATAACCAAAGAAGATTGAACAGAAGCTGTAGACCTTACGCCACTATCACCACGCTCTATTTCTTGCATGATTAAACCGTAAGAAATCTGATCTAGTCCAGCACCGCCATACTCTTCTGGAATGTAGGGACCAAAAGCACCAATATTTGATAACCCTTTGATGATTGACTTTGGAAATTCTGCTTTTTGTGCAGCCTCTTCTATAATTGGACTTACATCGCGCTTTACCCAGTCACGAGCAGCTTGACGAATCATCCGGTGTTCTTCGGTGAGCAAATCGTCGATTTCATAGTAATCTGGAGCTTGGAACGTATCTTGTCTCATAATTTTTTTTCAAATGTTGTTCACAAATTTAATGAATAGAATTATGAACATCTGTGAAGCTTTGTTATTATTTTGATTAAATCGTAAATAATCACATCTTTAAATAGAAATCTTTAACTAAATCTATATAATCTCGGGTATAGACATGTCTTTCCAGCTCAATAACCAATTCGTTTTGAATAATATTCTCTTCTTTATTTCTTCTGAAATTAATAAGCGATCGCTTAAGCGGTGAAGATGAATGGCCTCTTACATTTAAAATTTGATTTGGATACAAATCAAATCTAGCTGCTATTTTTATAAAACCTTCACTAGCAGCGTAAGGCACTATTACAGATAAGGTTCCCTCTTGGTGTAATAGGTGGTTAACACCCAACAGTAGAGTTTCAAAATTTAAGTCAGTTTGACTTCTGGCTGTTGACCTTCCTTTCGTTGAAAGATTCTTAGAAACTTCAAAAAAAGGCGGATTGCTAATAATGAGGTCGTATGTTTCTTCCATTTCTTCGGTAAAACTATAAAAATCTGAATGGTAACAATACAATCTATCTCCCCAAGGACTATTTTCAAAGTTATCAACACATTCTTCAAAAGCATCCGGATCAATCTCAACAGCATCGATGGTTTCAGCAAAACTTCTTTGAGCCATCTGCAGGGCTAATATTCCTGTACCAGCTCCAACATCTAATATACTTTGGACCGTTTCAGGTATTTTTGTCCATGCTCCTAAAAGCACTGCATCCGTCCCTATTTTCATAGAGGATTGAGATTGGCGAACTTCAAAATCTTTGAATTTAAAGATATTTGTCACTGTATGGGTTTTAAATAAAAAAGCACGCTTTTTTACAAAACGTGCTTTTGGTGTTAATAATAAATAACCTTATTTAATGATCAGCTTTTTAGTAGCTTGAAGATCTTCCGAAGAAAGTTTAACTAAATAGATACCAGAAGTCAAAGCTTTGGCATAAACATCGATCCGTCCCGAATCTGTTTTATAGTTTTCTGAAAAAACATTTCTACCCAACATATCGTAGACTTCAACACTTACTTCTTGACTCATAAACTTAGGTAAAGAAATAGTAAAGCGATTATCTGCACTTGGGTTGGGGTACAATTTGAAACTTTCCAACTCTATGGGATTGTTAACCGAAAGCGTTGTTTTTCCAAAGACTAATTTAAATCTATTGAAATCATAACTATTCGGGATAGCACTATAAATTTCGAAACTATAATCAGTTGTTTCATCATTTTGTGCAAGCTCGATAATTTGCTCGGTGTAATTGTCCACAAGACTAACTATCTGGTTGAGTTGACTTGCTTTTATACTTAAAGTATAGCTCGTGGATCTTAAAGTATTGTTTGGGGTAAAATAATTCCAAATACTTAATTGAACAACTTCACCTTCTATAGGCGTCGCTCTTTTTTCTACAGACAAGTAGTCCTCAATCCCATCTAGAGAATTTAATAATGCAATGGACTCTTCATAATTGGAAAACTTGAGCGCATCTTTATCATTCACTTCATTGGAATAATAATCGTGCATTACAAGTCTAGCCCCATCTACTAAGAAACTCTCGAGATCTACATTCCTTTTCAAATTAATATTTAGCTCTGTGTTCAAAGAACCATTAGACGTAGGTGCTCTGAAAACAGCATTTCCTACGGATGCCAAAGCACCTGTCTTTTTGTAAATCTCACCAAAAGTCACTGATGGATTAGTCGCTTTAGTCTCAGCAAAAAATGCTTGATGGGGTTGCAAATATTTATCAGCGGCAGACGCAACGTTGGGCGTACCGTTGTTTGTTGATAAGTCCACCGTAACATAGCTACCAGATTCTCCTAAAGTTGGATCATAAACATAAATATAATCTGTTTTTAGACCACTTACGTTATTGCCCTCCAAGAACGCTTTTAAGTCAATTTGGGCTTGATAAGGATTTCCTATAAAACTAAAATCTTCTAGATCTGGACCAAGATCACTGGACTCTACACTCCAATCTCCTGTGGCTAATACTCCTGTAAATCTCAATCTTGTATCTGGTCCAAATTGGATGTTATCAACAGTGAGGTCTAAGGCTCTACTTCCCCTTATAAGAGATAAAAAGGACTGTCCAGAGGAAAGTCCGTCTATATCTGTATTGGGAATATTTACCCAAGCTTGTGTTGATTCAGCGAATGTAAACATAGATGTATTTCCTGTATTAGTGGCATCAAATCCATTTGCGCCAGTTGTTGATCCCGTAATATGGATTCCGTAACCTGGATTTGGATCAACAACAGGAGTATTTTCAATATCAGTTATTTGGCCACCTTCCTGCAAGTTGTCTTGTATCGTTGGCTTTCCACAAGAAACAGTGGTAGTGACTGGTGAAGATATAAATCTAAACGCTCTAGTTCCACTTGGTATAAACCGCTCTATCACGACACAGCCACTTATACTAGAACCAGACGACACTATACCAAGCACAGCTGTTTTGGCAGCTGAACTCCTGAAGGTAAATGTTGATGATGAAGGAATTGTAAAATTACCCTGTATTAGGCTAAACACCTCTAACAGAGATATATCTGAGTCTGTAGTGACACCATCTGGGTTTTCTACAGTTAAGTTGGATAAATCTCCAGAAATAAAACCTGATGGTATTATTTGGGCGGCATCCTGATTTGAAAAAAACAAGGTTGAGCCTGCTGCAGATCCGTCCACAAAGGCTCCCGAAGCTATATTTGCCATAGAACCGTTAATGGCAAAAAGTTGTCCATTTAAGGTAATGGACGTTGCATCTGCCATCTCTAAATCATTGGCACCAGCATCTGAGTCTAAAACTGGGTATCTAGGGCGTCCATTAGGAATGATAACATCAAAATTGGCATTAGGAATTTCTCCACCTACCCAGTTATTGACGTTATTCCAAGCAGTGCTAACATCTCCCGACCACTCTACGGGATCTCCTGAACAAGATGCCGGAAAAGAAATTGCAGTTGTTATTGCTGTCTCTAAACTAGAATATGAAAATTCTATGGTATGTGTACCACCTACGCTAAATTGTAAATCATCAAAGCTTACTGTACCATTTCCAATAGTTAATTTTACAAGAGTTCCCAATAAATCACCAGGGCCTGTTGCCAAAGTAGCTGTGATTTCAATATTATCTTGTGGTACAGCAAAACCATCAGAGTCTTCTACTTGAACTACAATTGGGTCAGCAAGAGTACCGTCGCACTCTTGCTCTGTAGGTTGAGAGTTGACCGCGAGTTGACTCGCCACCCCAAGCGAAGGCTCGTTAAAGGCAATAAAAGCAGGATCTGATCGTCCTCCTGGTTCATAAATTAAAGCCACGGCATTAACTGCATTTGCAATAGTTATCCCAAAACTATTTAAATCTACTGCAAAAAATCGTAAATTCCTATCTGTATTTACACGACCAGTTTTGTTTTGTGTACTGTCGAATTTATATAAATCAGAAGTCCAACCACCAACTGCAGGAAAAGATGTACTATTATCTAAATTAATACCAACAGAATTTCCTACAGTATCTCCGTTAGAGTCTACAAATTTTAATATATCTGTGCCACTAGGCTCTGCAATTTGACTTACTAATATATCAGGACTACCATCATTAAGCTGTGATGTTTTAATACCTCCGCTACTCAAGTTAAATCTTGAACTAGTCCCTGACGGAATATTTGTTAGAGAAGAACCTAAATCTAAGCCTTGTAGCCCTCGTGTTAAAAAACTAGCAACTTCCGAACCTTGGGTAATGGCAGGAAATGGGCTTGTAGAACTATTATCTACGCCGTTATCAATCCCATCTGCCAATTGCCCTAAACCAACAAAATAAGCACCTGCTACTGTTGTTGGCAGTGTAGCAATTGGCAATGCTCTTATTGTTAGTGGTGTATAAGTAATATTATTATTATCCAACTTCGCATCATCTACCCCCGTAGAATAAATAGTCCCAGGATTCCCAACCCTAAACGCCAATAAGTTGTGAGAGTTATCAGGTCGGACAGTATTAAAATTGGTGGATGACGAATTCCAAAACCCACCGTAGTCTGTCCAGATTTCTGTGACTTGGGCTTGGATAGATACAGAGAGGATTAGTGCTAGGAATAGAGTAATTTTTTTCATAATTCAAGCAATTATACATTATACAAATCATAACATAATTGAAAACAAATATAATATAAATGAAAATTAGAATTGTTTTGATTAATTGCTATTCAAGAAATAAAGTTTTATTAGGCAATACTTAAAACTATTTAATCAATGTTATCGCTAGGTTTACAGTCATCTACATCATTATCAATGATTTGCATCTGTGGCTCTTTCATTGTTTTTTGGTTGGCAATACTCCGTTCCAATGACAATAATAGTGAAGGTAGAAGCAATAAATTGGCTAGCATAGCAAAAAGGAGCGTTGCAGAAACCAAGCCTCCTAGGGCAACGGTTCCTCCAAAACTTGAGATCATAAACACTGAAAAACCAAAAAATAAAACGATAGAGGTATAAAACATACTTACAGTAGTTTCCCTTAAAGCTAAATAAACAGACCGCTTAATCTTCCAGTGGTTGGCCTTTAACTCTTGCCTGTATTTTGCCAGGAAATGTATGGTATCATCTACGCTTATCCCAAACGCTATACTGAAGACAAGAATTGTAGACGGCTTTATAGGGACACCCAGAAAACCCATCATACCAGCGGTCATTAATAAAGGGAGTAAATTAGGAATAAGTGAAATCAAAATCATGCGAAAAGAACGAAAAATCCAGGCCATAAATAGAGCAATAAGCAAAATCGCTAAGGAAAGAGATAACACTAAATTGTCTACTAAATAATGTGTCCCCTTTTGATAAATCAGAGCTTTTCCTGTCATAGTCACTTCATAACGGTCTTCTGGAAATATCTTTTGAATTTCGGGTAAGAGCTGATCTTCAATTTTTTTGATTTCCTCTGTCGTGACATCCTTCATAAACATAGTCATCCTCGCAAATTGCCCTGTTGAATCCACATATGAACTGATTCCAGTTCCTTTCATATTTTCCATACTTCTGATGTAGGGTGACATAAAAGTTTGCTCCTGAGAGGTTGGTAATTGGTAGTACTTGGGGTTGTTATTGTAAAAGGCTTGCTTGGAATATTTAGCCAGATTAACAACCGATAATGGAGCAGAAAGTTCTTTTATATCATCAATTTCAGAGGCTAATTGATCCATCTTTTTCAAAGTTGATAACTTAATTACACTCTTAGGCCTTTTGGTATTGATCATTATTTCTAATGGTAAGACCCCATCAAACTTATCTTCAAAGAATTTAATATCCTTAAAGAATTCAGAATTTTGTGGCATATCCTCCAGTAAACTACCAGAAATTTTAATATTGAAAATACCTATAATGCTTATCCCTAAAACGGCTACGGAAGTAAAGTAAATAGTAATTCTCTTATCCCTTACCATTTTCACAATCCATTCTACAAAGCGTTCTATCCATTGTTTACCAAGATGTCTTAAGTGCTTATCATTGGGCAGTGGCATGTAACTATAGATAATAGGTATAATAAGAAGACTCAAAATAAAAATGGCAACAATGTTGATGGACGCTAATATCCCAAACTCCTTTAATAATTCACTTTGAGTAAAAATGAAGGTTGCAAATCCCGAAGCCGTAGTCACATTGGTCATCAGTGTAGCATTTCCAATTTTAGTGATTACACGCTGAAGAGACTTTGCCTGGTTACCATGTTTTTTGATTTCATGCTGGTATTTATTGATCAAGAAAATGCAGTTAGGAATCCCTATAATGATAATAAGTGGAGGGATAACGGCCGTTAAAACCGTAATTTCGAAACCAAGAATACCCATAAATCCAAAAGCCCACATCACACCAATGATGACGGTTAACATTGAAATTAATGTGGCGCGAAATGACCTAAAAAAGAAGAAAAATATAAAGGAGGTTACCAGTAAAGCCGCTAATACGAACCATTGGATTTCATCTACAATATTTTGCGAATTGAGAGTTCGTATGTAGGGCATCCCAGAAACATGAAGCTCGATATTGTGGTTTTTCTTAAACGACTCTATCAAGGGAACAAACTTCTCCATGATAAACACCTTACGTCCTTGAGCGTTGACTATGCTATCTTGCATATACGCTACAGTTTGCACTGTTTTGTTTTTAGAATTGAAAATCAATCCATCATAAAAAGGATAATCTGTAAAAAGAGACTTGCTGTAAGCTTCCAGTTGTTGTTTTGAAATATCAGTACTTTTGCTTAAAATCCGTTGCATTTCAAAACGCTTAGGATTTTCAAGTTTTATCAATTCTTCAAGATTATGAATCCCAATAACAGATTTTATCTCAGGAAAGCTAGCAAGAGTATCTGATAGTATTTTCCAAGCTTTAAACTTTTCCAACGTAAATAAATCCTCGTCATCTGTGGCTAGCATAATCACATTACCATCAGATCCAAATTTCTCTTCAAAATCTGCGTACTGTTGATTGATAGGAGCATCATCTGGAAGCAAATTAGCTTCAGAATAAGAAAACTGAATATGTTGCCACTGCATACTTAGAAATACAGTTAATCCTAGTAGAATAAGAATAATGACAATCCTATTCCTAAGAATCCTACTAGCGATAAAATTCCAAAATCCAAAGCTAAACACCTTATGCATAAGTTATAATCTGAGTTTGCAAATGTAAAAAATCAAATGTGTAAACCGCTTCAAAATTAGAGCTTTAGATAGAAAGTGAATTTAAGCGAAAGATTATCTTCAAATTCTGGCAAATGGTAAGCACCATAGCGATAGGCGAAACTCAAACCAAACCCAAAAAACAATTTATTAATTTCTAGTCCCGCCTCATTATACCCTTGGGACAAGGTGTTGAAAGCAATATTTTGGTGAAGTTCTGGATTTTGGAAATCACCAATAGCATGTCGAGAAATTAAAACTAATTCTGGTTGGATCGTATTCGAAAGTTTAAAAGGAGCGAGTCTATGTTTAAGATGAAGCGTTGCTAATTTGGTACTGAAAAACTCGTTGAAATACATAGTTTCAAAACTTTTCACACCAGCTACTGAAAATCTATTCAACACTGTCGGCTTATTTGGACTATTAGGGAAGGCGTGAAACGTATGCATTAAAGGGATATCGCCAAATCCCAGATCACCTCCAAGTTCTATGCTAGATAGACTCCCCCAACTGTGTTGAAAATCATAATCTATTTTTGCACTAAGCTTTGTAAAACTAAAGTCACCGTCCAAAACCCCTTCAATACTTTGGCTTAGCTGTGCCGTAATTTCTGGGGTGAATTCATCATCGATATAGATTCTTTCACCAACTTTAGAATAGGTAGTGTTGGGCGTCCACCTCAACCCAAAAGTCGCTGTGGTTAAATTATAATTCTCAAATAAATTCCCATCGTTTTCAAAAGCATATGCTCGTGTTTGAGAGATATTATTTTTATCGACTTTTAACTCCGACATCAATTGTGGTGTAAAGTTGTGCTGCAAACTTAGCCCGTATTTTTTATACTTATAAAAAAAAGTGATATTAACGAGTCTCGGTTCAAAGAGGGAATAGACGCGTTGGTCTGTAAGATAACTATTAGCACCGACTTCTTCAATATCGTTATCGTAAAAAGCATTTAGCCATGTGCTTGTATCAGCATTGAGTAATTTCCCCACATTGAGTCCATATTTAAAATTACCATCTTGAGTTCCATAGGCTGTAAACCCACCTACCCTATACTTTTCAGAAAAAGATTGATTGGTCTGTAAACCTAACCCAAGACGCAAGCCTTCGTAATTATTTAGCTTAATTAAGCGTGTTAGATCCACATCGACACTACCTATAGGAAAATAGCCTGCATCAAATGCTGAAATTCTCTTAACTCGATTCTTTACATTTTCCTTGCTGACATATAGCCTTAAAGCTGATGTATCAAGAGCTTTTCCTTTTATGAAGTCATAATTCAATTCCTCCCAATACGCATATGGAACAGTATAATCTCGATCCTCAAGGATTTTACTTAGTTGCTTAGGGAAAGGAGTTATAGTATCTCCGCTTTTATAATCAAAGTAAATCTGCTGGTGGACTAATTCAGCCTTATCTTGTTTAGGATTTTTCTTTTGGATACGTCCAAAATCTAAACCTCCTTCAAAAAATGATACTTTTTTCCCTCCATCTCCTGTCGAAATGGATAGCTCTGTGGATACTGGTAATCCTAATTTATCATCAAATTCTGTCGACAGCGTCAACTTGTAATCTGCATCGAGAGTAACTTGAATTTTTTTGAATTTCAAGGAGGATTTATCTAAAACCAGCACTCCTTTAAACGATCTTTGAAATCCTTTTAATAGGGGCTCAACGCTAATGATTTCTACTTGAGTATCTTCATAAATCGAATAAAATTTATAATTGGCTTTGCTCAAGGTATTAAAGGGAGAGACAAATTGCTCTTCGAAAATTTTAATATAAGTTTGAAACCAATTAAAAAAATAGATGTCTTTATTTACCATTTGTGGAACTACCCCTTCAAGACCTTCTACTCCTATTGCATTTATTTTTTGCTGAAGACCTCTACTCTGAGTTAATCTAAAATCCAAGTCTTTTCTTAATACAAAATCTGGAGCTCCGTTACTGATTACCGTCTTACTAAAACTCTTGAACTTAAAGTTCATAGAAGCCACCTGCCGTTTGGTTACTTCAGCTATTTTTGACCCTTTAAGAAGTGTTCCTGTTGAGGCTTCTGAAGGTTGCATTTTGATAAGGGAAGAGAGATTTTCCTGATTATAAGCCAAAAAGCCTTTCGCCAAGATTTGGTCGACATGCTCACTGGGATTCAATTTAAATCTAAACTCTCCCGCATGGTTGGAAAAAAAATAACGCTGTTGATTGGTCATCAAAACAGCGTTAGAGATGGGGGACTCTTTTTTTGTGTTTTCAACAATTTTTCCTGAAACTATAGATTGAGCATTGGAGCTCAACACAAAGATGAATAGTGAAAACGTGAAGAAATATTGAATTTTCAAATGCTGAACTTATAAAACGAATTGTCCGTTGAGATTAAACGGTCATGATTTCTTTTTCTTTACTGACGTAGATTTTATCAATCTCTTCAATAAAAGAATCGGTTAATTTCTGTATATCGTCTTCAGTATCTTTTTGAACATCTTCTGGAAAGTCTGCTTTTTTAATCTCATTCATAGCATTTCTCCTGTCGTTTCTAACACCAATTTTTGCCTCCTCAGCTTCAGCTTTGGCTTTTTTAGAAAGTTGAAGACGCCTTTCTTCTGTTAGTGGAGGTACGTTTATGATAACACTTTCCCCATTGTTCATTGGGTTAAATCCTAAATTAGCATTCATGATACCCTTTTCAATATCTTTAATAATACTTTTTTCAAAGGGTTGGATGGTCAACGTCCTGGCATCTGGAGTATTGATATTACTCACTTGACTTATAGGTGTTTTAGCCCCATAGTATTGAACCATTACCGAAGATAGCATCGAAGGATTTGCTTTCCCTGCTCTAATGCTTGCCAACTGTTTTCTTAAATGTTGTATAGCTTGCTCCATGGATTCTTTGGTGCTATCTATAATAAATTCTATTTCTTCATTCATAACATTTAATTCTATAAATTAACTTTAGTTCCAATATTTTCTCCAGAGATAATTCTCAATAAATTTCCTGGGGTGTTCATATCAAACACTATGATGGGTAATTTATTTTCTTGGCTCAAGGTAAATGCAGTGGTATCCATCACTTTCAAGCCTTTTTTTAATACATCATCAAAACTGATAAAATCAAATTTTGTAGCATCAGTATTGCTTTCTGGATCTGATGTGTAAATACCGTCTACTCGAGTTCCTTTCAAAATCACATCCGCTTCCATTTCTATAGCCCTGAGCACAGCAGCAGAATCTGTTGTAAAATATGGATTGCCCGTTCCTCCACCAAAAATAACTACTCTTCCTTTTTCTAGGTGTCTTATCGCTTTACGTCTTATAAAAGGTTCTGCAACTTCATTGATTTTAATGGCAGACTGTAACCTAGTTTGCATTCCATTATCTTCACAAGAGCTTTGTAAAGCAAGGCCGTTAATTACAGTAGCAAGCATGCCCATATTGTCCCCTTGAACCCGATCCATACCTTTGCTAGCTCCAGCTATACCCCTAAAAATATTACCACCACCTATTACAATCGCAACTTCCACCCCTTTATTGATTATACTTTTAATCTCCTTAGCGTAATCGTCTAATCGCTTAGGATCAATTCCATAGTTACGATTGCCCATAAGAGCTTCTCCAGAGAGTTTGAGTAAAACACGTTTATAATGCATAATAAATTTTTAAATAAAGTTTTGCAAATATAGGGATTATCTTATTCTGATAAATGAGTTATGTTCTTCATTTTTACACACAAAAAGCCCTTCCGTAAATACGAAAGGGCTTTTTTGTGAATGTTCTATAAGATTATCCTAAAGCAACTCTTTCAAAAGCTACAATTTCAACATCACCCAATGTTTTAACGTGTTGGGCAACAGACGTTTTATTGTCCTTGATAAAATCTTGATTTACAAGAGTATTGTCTTTAAAGAAACGCTTGATTTTTCCTTCAGCAATTTTGTCTAGCATATTTTCAGGTTTCCCTTCTTGCCTCAATTGATCTTTTGCAATTTCAATCTCTTTATCTATTGTAGTTTGATCGACACCTGCCTCGTTTAGTGCTACTGGATTCATGGCAGCAGCTTGCATAGAAACTTCTTTAGCAACCTCTCCTGCACCTTCAACAGACTTAGAGAGACCTGTTAAAACTGCGATTTTATTACCAGCATGGATATAAGACCCAACAAACGCTGCTTTTAAAATTCTAAAATCTCCAATTTCAATTTTCTCCCCAATGACTCCGGTTTGTTCAGTTAATTTTTCTTCAACTGTAATTCCGTTGTAATCTAGTTTAAGCAACTCTTCTTTCGTCTCAACACCAAGTGCTAAGCTTGCGAAATCATTAGCCATTTTTGTAAATGAATCGTTTTTTGCAACGAAATCAGTTTCACAGTTTAAAGAAACGATTGCACCTTTAGTAGCATCATCGTTTACAGAAGCAATAACAGCACCTTCAGAAGAATCTCGATCGGCTCTTTTTGCTGCTACTTTTTGACCTCTTTTTCTTAAAATTTCGATAGCCTTGTCAAAATCACCCTCGCTTTCTACAAGAGCTTTTTTACAATCCATCATTCCAGCACCAGTGCTTTTTCTTAGCTTATTGACTTCAGCAGCCGTAATTTTTGCCATGATATATGTATTTTGTGTTAACATGAAAGTCGCTTAAGCATAAACCTAAGCGACTTTTTATAGTTTAGTCTATTTTATTCTGAAGCTTTATTCTCTTCTCCAGCTGGTTTTTTGGGCTCAGCTTTCTCAGTTGGAACTTCTTCTACTACTGCCGCTTTTTCTTCAGCGTTTGCTGGTTGGGCTTCAGTATTAGTTTCTTCTTTAGCTTTATTTTCAGGAGCTTTTTCTACTGCTGTTGCTTTTTTCTCAGCTTTAGCTGGCTTCTCATCAGCATTAGCTTCTTTTTTAGCTTTAGCAGGTTTGTCTTCTCCACTGTCTTTACCGTCTTTACGTTCGTTTAAACCTTCAAGAATAGAGTCTGTCATATAAGACATAACTTTATGGATAGATTTTGAAGCATCGTCATTAGCAGGGATAGCATAATCTACATCTCTAGGATTAGAGTTAGTATCTACCAATGCAAAAACAGGAATGTTTAATTTTTGTGCTTCTTTTACCGCAATATGTTCTCTTAAAGTATCTACAACGAATATTGCTGCAGGTAATCTAGACATTTCTGAAATAGACCCCAAGTTTTTCTCAAGTTTAGCTCTCATCCTGTCAACTTGCAATCTTTCCTTTTTAGAAAGAGAATTGAAAGTTCCGTCTTTTTTCATACGGTCTACAGTTGCCATTTTTTTGACTGATTTTCTAATGGTGACAAAATTTGTCAACATCCCACCAGGCCACCTTTCAGTGATGTAAGGCATCTGAGCTCTTTGAGATTCTTGAGCTACAATTTCTTTAGCTTGTTTTTTGGTAGCGACGAAAAGTATTTTTCTTCCGCTTGCTGCAATTTTAGAAAGAGCTTCTCCAGCTTCTTCCATTTTAGCAACTGTTTTGTAAAGGTTGATGATGTGAATACCATTACGCTCCATGTATACATAGGGAGCCATGTTTGGATTCCATCGTCTGGTAAGGTGTCCGAAATGTACACCAGCGTCAAGTAAATCTTTGACTACTATTGGGTTTGCCATTTTTGTTTTAGTTTACGTTCTTCTGTTGGGATAGCAATAAATAAGTTACGATTAATAATGACCTTATTCATTTAGATGCTAAACTAACTCTGGGTTTGCAATCCAGATAACAACAAAAAATTGAACTGTTAATAATTTCAATTTGTGAAGGAAATTCTCGATTAACGTTTTGAGAATTGGAATTTCTTTCTTGCCTTTTTCTGACCGAATTTTTTACGCTCAACCATTCTAGGATCTCTAGTTAGTAATCCTTCTGGTTTTAGAGTAGTTCTATTTTCTGGGTCTAGCTCGCACATTGCTCTGGATAAGGCAAGTCTGATAGCTTCTGCTTGTCCGGTGATACCTCCACCAAAGACATTTACATTGATATCAAATCTATCCTCATTCCCTGTCAATATAAGGGCTTGATTTATTTTATAAAGCAAAGGTCCTGTTGTAAAATACTCGCTAACTTTTTTCTTGTTAACTGTAATTTCACCTTTACCCTCAGAAAGATAAACTCTAGCTACGGCTGTTTTTCTACGGCCAATTTTGTGAATTGTCTCCATTTACACTAGTTCGTTTATATTAATTTCTTTTGGTTTTTGAGCACTTAAACTGTGCTCCTCGCCTGTAAAGACTCGAAGATTTCTAAACAATGCTGAACCTAATTTGTTTTTAGGCAGCATTCCCTTTACAGATTTTTCAACAAGACGCTCTGGGCTCTTGTCAAATACTTCTTGAGCTGTTAAACTTCTTTGTCCACCTGGATATCCTGTATATCGGATATAATTTTTTGAGTCCCACTTTTTACCTGTCAAGTTGACTTTTTCAGCGTTAACAACAATTACGTTGTCTCCACAGTCTACATGAGGGCTAAAACTAGGTTTGTACTTACCTCTCAAAAATTTGGCAACAATAGAAGATACACGTCCAAGAGATTGTCCGGCGGCGTCTACAACAACCCATTGCTTATCTGCAGTTGATTTGTTGGTAGAAACCGTTTTGTAACTTAATGTATCCACACTTAAATTTTTAAATAATTAAACATTCCTTTTACTTTCAATGTCATGAAAATAAGTTTGCAAATTTACGATTATAAATTTATATAGCAAGGTATGCTCTAGAATATTTTGTTAAGTGTATTTATTTTCAAGTATTTAGATAGTACTTTAGCTCATAAGAAATTGACTTATGAAATTATTAAAGTGTGTTTCCACCTTTTTAGTAAGCTTTATTCTTTTGGGATGTAGCAAGGACGATAACCCTCCTCAAGCATTATCCCAAAGTGATATTCAAGGGGATTGGTTTTTAGTTGAACTAAATGCAAATGAACCTACAGACCTAAATAACGATGGAATTTCAAATACAAATCTAAGGCTTGAAACCGATTGCTTTTCAAGTATGGCACTTAATTTTGAAAATGACACCTATACTTTTATTTATCCAAAACTTGATTTTAGAGGAGAAAATAACGATGAGTTAAGCTGCATAGACACTCTTAACACAGGTAGTTATAGTTTAGAAAATGGGACTTTGACAGCCACTACCACCATCGATAATTCTACAACAACAGAACGTGTTTCTGTCCAGCTTGACAACGACCTTTTAAAATTTACTATTACTAGAGCTCAGGTGAACGAATATCTTGATCTTGGGACTAGTGATAATGAAAATGCAGATCTAGAAACTTTGGAATTTATATTTGAAAAATAGACATGACAAATGAGGTTTTGGTCAAACTTTTGATAAAATATTTATTATAAAAACTATAACAAAATGATGGGATACTATATATTAATTGGAGCCATATTACTTATGAGCTGGTACGTGAGTAACACACTAAAGAAAAAATTTAAAAAATATTCTAAAATTCAACTTCAGAATGGAATGAGTGGTGCAGAAATCGCCAAGAAAATGCTAGAAGATCATCATATCTATGATGTGAAAGTCATTTCAACACCAGGACAATTAACCGATCATTATCATCCCACCAAAAAAACAATCAACCTCAGCGAAAGCGTTTACAACGAAAGAAATGCAGCAGCAGCAGCTGTTGCTGCTCACGAAGTAGGTCATGCTGTACAACATGCTAAAGCTTACTCTTGGCTGGAAATGAGAAGCCAACTTGTTCCCCTTGTGAGTGTAGCTTCACAGTGGAGCCAATGGGTCATTTTTGGAGGTCTTATATTAATGACTATGGTTTCTGCAGGTGTTGGCCAAATGGTTTTACTAGCTGGAATTATCATGTTTGGACTGGGAACTCTTTTTAGTTTTATTACATTACCTGTAGAATATGATGCTAGCAATAGAGCGCTTGCTTGGCTGAAAGATCACAATATAGTGAATCAAGAAGAGTACAAAATGTCTGAAGATTCTTTAAAATGGGCTGCTAGAACTTATGTAGTTGCAGCAATAGGTTCGTTAGCTACTTTATTATATTTCATAAGTGTTTATCTAGGAAGAGACTAGAGTTATCTTACTATTGCTAGAATAGGCGTATTGAAAACTCAACACGCCTGTTTTATTTATCGCTCACAAACTCCAACTTTTTTAAAGCTCTTTTGTTTTTTATAAACTCCCTTACTCTTATACCTTGACCAACCGTGAATAGGGATCTGCAGGAATGCTGAGTGTAAGCCATAAAGTTGCGTACGTCTTGTTCTGAAATCGTATAAGGTGTTCCTTTACAGTCCACTAGATTTCCAATGTAACCACATTGGGTGTCTATTAAGTGAAACTTACCATAAAGACTTGGTATGGCGTTAGTATCTGTTACCCTATCTCCAGAGCATCTAGCATTGTAATCTGGATCTTCTTCATTTCTAGTTACATGCTCACAGTTAACTGCTTTTGCTCCAGCATGTGTATGTGATAACCCAAAAATATGACCCACTTCGTGAGGAAGAATACCTGTATTATAATTTAGCATATTAACTGAAAATTGATTTGTGGACCATTTCCCTCCCCTTAAGCTATTATTGTTATTAGTAAATCTGTAGGGGATATAAACATTTAAAGCTGCAGGTTTGGAATAGTCGTTTTCACGGATATATTTATTAAACTTGTAATAATCTGTCCAATAGATTTCAGAGTCATTGACATACTTCAATTCTTGAAGTATAAAACAAATCTTCATGTCTGCGAAAGCAGAATTTAAAAGATCTACCGACTCTCGAACTTTAGATTCGGTCAAAAAATCATCATTGCTTCCATCATCTTGATTAATTCCCCAAAACACTAAAGGCACAATTAATTCTGAAAAGTTGTTTAAGTAGTCTGGATCTGTGGAATAACTGTAATTCGGATCTGGCTTGCAAGTCATTTGAGAAAACCCTACAATTTCACTCAAATCGTATAAACAATCTCCATCTGTATTCTCTTCAGAAGCAGGAGACCCGAGAATGAGACTCAGTAAAAGAAACCCTAAATTCTTCAATGTCCAATGCATAATTCATCGTTTAATAATGACTAAAATACAGAAAAGAGATCAATCTATAAAACCCAACGTTATACCCTTTATCAAATTGAAAATAACAAGAAATTAAAACCCTACTCCTTTCTAGTCAACGTATACATGTCGTTTCTAATATCCATTAGATTTCTGACACTCCCAAAGTTATGGAGTTCTCTTAAAGCCAATAGGTCTACATCGGCAATCAATATCATTTCTGTATTTGGCGTAGTCTGAGCTTTGATCCCATCACTAGGAAACGCAAAATCTGAAGGGGTGAAGACTGCGGACTGAGCGTATTGAATATCCATATTATGGACCTTAGGTAAATTACCTACACTTCCTGCTATAGCCACATAGCATTCATTTTCTACTGCTCTAGCTTGAGCGCAAAGTTTAACTCGAGAAAATCCATTTTGAGTGTCCGTGAGGAAAGGAACAAAAAGAATATCCATCCCTTCTTTAGCCAAAATCCTAGAAAGCTCGGGAAACTCGACATCATAACAAATCAAGATCCCTATTTTACCGCAATCGGTATCAAAAACCTTAAACTCACTTCCTTTTTGCATACCCCAAATCTTGGCTTCGTCTGGAGTAACATGTATCTTCTCATAGCGCTCTGTACTGCCATCTCTCTTACACAAATAGCCAACATTATATAGCTTGTGGCTAATCACTTCAGGCATACTCCCTGAAATAATATTAATATTATAAGCAATAGATAATTCGGACATTTTATTTTTAATAGGCTCGGTGTACTTAGCCAATTCTCTAATCGCCTCAGGCTCGCTCAAGTGATTATACTTCGACATCAAAGGCGCATTAAAAAACTCCGGAAACAAAGCAAAATCCGATCGGTAACCCGAAAGCGATTCTACAAAATACTCAACCTGATGAAGTAATTCTTCCAAGCTGCTGTAGGAGCGCATCTGCCATTGCACCAACCCAAGTCTTACTTCGCTTTTTTGGTTGGTAGGAACTTTGGTTTGTTTCTCATAATAGATATTGTCCCACTGCATAAGAACTGCATATTCCTTAGAGTCTTTGTCTCCATCTAGATAGTTAGATAAGATCCGGACAGGCCTAAAGTCGTTGGACAATTGGAAATTCAAAACGGGATCGTCTATTTCCTTAGTTCTCACTTTTTGAATGTACTCTTTGGGAGTGATTTCATGAGAAACCTTATAATAATTAGGGATTCGCCCACCAAAGACAATTCCCTTGAGGTTAAGCTGCTCCGTCAATTCTTTCCTGTAATCGTAAAGACGTCTTCCAAGCTTTAAACCTCGATATTCTTTTTTTATGATAACATCAATTCCATAAAGCATATCCCCAAATTCCGTGTGGTTTTTAAATTTTCTATCCCCAGCAATATCATCGTAAGTATGGTGATCAGACAACTTTCCATAGTCTACTATTATCGAAAAAGCACAACCAGCTAAATCTCCATTGATTAAAATCACCACTTGGCCTTCAGGAAAAACATCGATCAAACCCCTCAACTCATCCTTTTTCCAATACGCATCTGGAGCATCACCATAAATTTCAATAAAGACTTCTTTTAAGGCTTCAAAATCTTTTAAGGAGAGATATTTTAACTCAATTTGTTCAATTTTGGGAGAATTCTCTGTGGACATATACAAGTAATTTGGGTTAATACCAATCAATTTCAGAAGAAAATCTTAACAAAAAAAATTAAATAGATTTAGTGCAAAGTTAATTATAAGCCCTCAGGAAATAAACATCAAAATAACCTTCCATTTAAAACCGAGATCAATAGTGAAGATGAGTTCTGAAGGTCTTGTACCAAATTAAATATATAATGTCACATAAATAAATTGGCATTAAGCAGGGTTAGCAAGGAGGATAACTAAAATTACATCTCTAGAAGGTAAGCAAAAATTAATGGCGCTACTATAGTAGCGTCACTTTCAATAATAAATTTCGGAGTATTCATATCCAGTTTTCCCCAAGTGATTTTCTCATTAGGAACTGCTCCAGAATACGACCCATAACTTGTGGTTGAATCTGATATTTGACAGAAATAGCTCCAAAAAGGAGTATCGGTTCTTTCCATGTCTTGGTAAAGCATTGGGACTACACAAATCGGAAAATCACCAGCAATACCGCCACCAATCTGGAAAAACCCTATACCTTGTTTAGAATTTTCGGTATACCAATCGGCTAGGAACGTCATATACTCAATCCCAGATTTAACCGTAGACGCTTTAAGCTCTCCTTTCATAACATAGCTCGCAAATATATTCCCCATCGTACTATCTTCCCATCCTGGAACTACAATAGGCAGGTTCTTTTCCGCAGCTGCATACATCCAAGAATCTTTAAGATCGATTTCGTAGTGCTCCTCCAAAACATCAGAAAGCAGAAGTTTATACAAATACTCATGAGGCAAATAGCGTTCTCCTTTAGCTTCAGCCTCTTTCCAAATTTTTACAATATGCTTCTCTATACGTCTAAAGGCCTCTTCTTCTGGAATACAGGTGTCGGTAACTCTATTTAAACCTTTTTCTAATAAATTCCACTCATCTTGAGGGGTTAGGTCTCTGTATTCTGGAACACGCTTATAATGAGAATGAGCCACCAAGTTCATGACGTCTTCTTCTAAATTAGCCCCAGTACAAGAAATGATATGCACCTTGTCCTGACGAATCATCTCAGCAAATATTTTGCCAAGTTCAGCTGTACTCATTGCCCCAGCTAAAGAAACCAACATCTTTGACCCTCCCTCCAATTGCTTTTCGTATGCTTTAGCAGCATCTACTAGGCTTGCCGCATTAAAATGGAGAAAGTACTTTTCAATAAAGTCTGTAATAGGTTTACCCATAGTATTTGATTTTGTTATATTTTAAATTTAGAAAAAAGAACATTGACTCTAAGAGAATAGACTTTTCTATGATGGTTAAAACATGTTTTTAAATTACCTATAATCTCTCTGATCTATTCTCCATTTTCTTTGTTCTAAGACTCTATGCCCTCTTCTCTATATTCTTCTACCGCCTCAAAGCTGATTCTGAAAACCTGAAGCCATTCTTTGAAAATGCTCAATTTTGTTTTCTATGGCTTCAAATTCTGTTTCAGTAATATATAATCTATGCTTTGCAATGATAAGTTGAGTAATAAGTTCAAAAGAAGACCCGATTGAAATATTGATATAATGCTTAAAACTTTTTTGACTTCCAGCAGAACCTTCTGCGATATTACTGGGTATGGAAATAGAACACCGATTTATCTGATCGGACAAAGCAAATCTTTCTGTAGGAGGAAACTTTTTTATCATATCGGATACTTCAAAAGCAATCTCAAGACCTAACTTCCAAATATTTAAATTTTATAGTTATGCCTTTTAGCCATTTTAAAAAAATTTACTATTCAATATTTATTGCTTATTTAAAAATCTATGCTCTTTTTTCTTCACCATCCGGGTAAACTCCTTATTCTATATTCTAACGTCTCTGTTCTACCGTCTTTATTCTCATCTATTTGTTCTTCTTTGCTCTAAAAATCTTTATTCTTCTACATCCGAGTAAAATCAATCCTCATCCTCTTTATATCCATCTTCATATTTAAACTTATAGCTCAACATTTTATAATAAAGTTTCGCAGCAAGAAAGTCTGAAGATTTATCCTTTTCATTGGGACAGAGCTCGACAATATCAAATCCGACCACATTTTTCTTTTTGAAAATTTCTTTTAAGAATTCTAAAGTCTCATACCAAAAAAGTCCACCTGGCTCGGGAGTTCCTGTAGAAGGCATAATAGAAGGATCAAAAGCGTCTAGATCTATCGTGATAAAAACATTAGGGGTCATTTGCCCAATGGCATCTTCAGTCCAATCCTCATATAAGTCATGAGCAAAGTAAACGCGATTTTCGTCCATATGTTCTACTTCAGAAACATCCATAGACCGAATACCTACTTGAAGAAGGTTCCCTTTTTTGCTAGCTTCATGAAGAGCACAAGCATGATTAAAGGTGCTCCCTTCGTAAGAGGGCCTCAAGTCTGCATGAGCATCTAATTGAAGAACAGTAAGGTCTGGAAAATGTTCATGAAAAGCCCTTATGGTTCCTATTGAAACCGAATGTTCACCTCCAAAAATAGTGACGAATTTATCTTGATTGATATAATTCTTAGTGGTTTTATGCACAGCCTCAACCATTTTTTCAGGAGAGCTATTCTCTGAAACTGCTGGCGCAAGATAAATGCCCTTTTTATAAACTTCAGTACGGGTTTCAATATCGTACAACTCCATATTTTCCGAAGCTTTTAAAAAAGCCTCAGGGCCTTTATCTGCTCCTTTTTGCCAAGAGCTTGTTCCATCATAAGGAACTGGAATTAAAATAACTTTCGCCTCGTCGATACGGGCATACTTGTCTGGAATTCCTGCATAATTTGTTTTAAACGCCATGATAACCTAAAATTTTGAGTAAATCTTCACTTTTTTGTTGTTCACTAAATAGTTTCGTTGACAGACTTCCGTCATCGTTCTTTTGAATTAAAATATGTTTTGGACTTGGAATCAGACAATGCTGTAATCCGCCAAAACCACCTATGGTTTCTTGATAGGCTCCAGTGTTGAAAAAGCCTATATATAGGGGGTTTCCCTTTTCATACTTAGGTAAATAAATAGCATTTACATGTTGTTCCGAATTGTAATAATCATCACTGTCACAGGTTAGGCCGCCCAGTAGGACTCTTTCGTATTTATCGTTCCAACGGTTTAAAGCTAGCATAATAAAACGCTTACTAATCGCCCAAGAATCCGGTAAAGTTGTGATAAAAGAAGAATTAATAATATTCCATTTTTCACGATCATTTTGTTGTTTTTGATAAAGGACTTCATAAATGGCACCTCCACTTTCACCTACCGTAAAACTTCCAAATTCCGTAAAAATATGAGGGACGGGCACTTCCTCTTCTTCGCAAGTTAATTTAATTTGACCAACGACCTCTTCAATAATATATTGGTAATCATATTCAAAGGCCAGTGAGTTTTTTATAGGAAAACCACCACCAATATTGAGACTATCTAAACTTGGGCATACCTTTTTTAGGCGAGTATATACACGTAAACACTTCTGAAGTTCATTCCAATAATACGCATTATCCCTTATTCCTGTATTGATAAAGAAATGAAGCATTTTCAACTCCACTTGATCATTGTTTTTGATTTGATCTTCGTAAAACGGAATAATATTTTTATAGCCTATTCCTAACCTTGAGGTATAAAACTCAAACTTTGGTTCTTCCTCTGATGCAATTCGAATACCTATTTTAAAATCTTTATCAATCGCCTTGGTTAACAAATCGATTTCCTCATAGTTATCAATCACTGGAATACAATTCTGATGTCCATTATTGATGAGATTAGCAATATTAGCGACATATTGATCTCTCTTAAAGCCATTGCAAATGACATAAGTGTCTTTGGTGATTTTACCCCTTTCCTTTAAACTATTGACAATATCTATATCAAATGCTGATGATGTTTCTATATGAATATCATTTTTAAGGGCTTCATCTAGAACATGTTTAAAATGAGAACTTTTGGTGCAATAGCAATAATTGTAAGTTGCCTTGTAATTGTGCTTTTCTATAGCATCTTTAAACCACTTTTGAGCCCTGTGAATGTTTTCAGAAATCTTTGGTAAGTACGTAAATTTTAGGGGAGCTCCGTATTTTTCTACCAATTCCATCAAATCGATGTCGTGAAAGGTCAGGTGATCGTTTTTAAGTTGAAATTCTTCTTGAGGAAATTGATAAGTTTGACTTATGAGGTCAATGTACTTTGTATTCATTTATAGCAGGTAAAT
>NZ_PJBS01000169.1 GCF_002836055.1 Psychroflexus sp. MES1-P1E | reverse complement strand
ATGGAAATACATCTTTTGAATATTTAAAAAATATTCGTTTGGAAAAAGCGAAAAACAAACTTCAGTATTCAAAGGATTCTATTTTTGAAATTGCTTTTAAATGTGGCTTTGACACTACATCATACTTCTCTAACATATTTAAAAAGCATATCGGATTATCACCAACTCAATTCAGGAAAACTTTATAAAATCAGCAAGATTTTATAAATCAACATTAAAAAACTACTCTACTTTTGGTTTAAGAAAACTAAAGGTAAATGATTAAAAAAATAGCACATATTACGGATTTACATCTGGACGAACAGTTTCCTTTTGAAGACCAAATATCTGCAAGAGAACGATTTGATAGTATTCTAAAAAATATTAAAGAGAATGATATTAATGATATTGTGTGTACAGGTGACATTGGAGAAAAAGGTATTATATATTTTTTCAAGCAACTTAAAAAGTTAAATTTTTCAATCACCTTAGGTAATCACGATAACTTTACAGAAATCATTAAACATTATAATTTGGGAGCAAATTATGATTCAAAAAAAATCTATCGGAGTGTTATCAAAAATTATTTCAAGTTTATCTATTTAGATTCTTCTTCAGGAAGTATAGACGCCAAACAACTCGTTTGGCTTAAAAAAGAGCTTATATCATCTCAACCTATTATCATTTTCATTCATCATCCAATTATTGGGTTTAATTTAAAAGTAGATGAAATAGGAAGGCTAAAAAACCAAAAAAACGTCACTACAATATTAACAGAAATACTAAATGAAATCACTATTTATTGTGGTCATTATCATACGGAAAGTACTTTAGTGTATAAAAACATTACACAATACATTACACCAGCAGTTGCTTTTCAGATTGAAAAAGACATTTCTGAAATAAAAATAAATACTGCTATTTCTGGTTACAGAATTATTCAACTTAAAAATAACGAACTCTCTTCAGAAGTTAAAATTCTAAATAATGCAAACTAAAAAGCAATCTTTCGTTGAAAGCTTGGCGAATGAGACAGTTGGGTTTTTAGTCACCATAATTTCATTACATATAATATTTCCGGTTTTAGGAATAGAAAACCACTCGGGTAAAAACACCTTGATAACAATCTATTTAACAGTTTTAAGTATCTTAAGAAACTATATTTTAAGGAGATACTTTAATAAGAAACAAAGCTATGATGAAAAATAACTGGTTACAACAACGTATGTAAAAAATAGGGGTTTAGGTGCTAGCCTGAACCATTTTTATCTTTAATTAAGTATCTTACTTTCCGAAAAGTTAGTGCTTAAAAATCCGCTACTTTTCATAAAGAAGACCATTGGTAGTAATGCGAAATGAGCAGAATAATATTGAAAAATGATTGACCTATTAATTTCTAAAACTCAAGAATCAAATATTGGTAACATAATATCAATGGAAATGGATAGTGAAAATTCGCAATTTATTTTCCCAAACTCAAGAGAAGAACATAAAAATCTCATAAAGGATGTGAATATTGAACACCTACTTTTAAAATCAGAAAACAATAAAATTATTGGTTTTGTAATACTCGCAGGGCTAAAAGACAAAAACAGGAACATTGAATTTCGTAGAATAATTATTAGCGAAAAAGGAAAAGGTTATGGTCGATTAGCAATAATAAAACTCAAACTATATTGCTTTGAAAAACTGAATTGTCATAGGTTATGGTTGGATGTGTTGGAGACAAATGAAAGAGCAAGGCATTTATACCAAACAGAAGGGTTTAAAGATGAAGGGAAATTAAGAGAATGCGTATTGATTGATGACGATTTTGAGAATTTGATAATAATGTCAATCCTTGAAAATGAATATAAAAACACTACTGACAACAATGACTATAGTTAATACGGGTTTTAGTGCCTAACCCAAAAAAAGTGCATTTTACAAAGTCCACAAAATTTTCAATTTTGCGTGCCTATTAAAGTAAAGAAAAAATTAAAAAGTCGGCTAAGTGCTTAATCGGAAATTAATTACTTTGAATTCCCGTACTAACCATAGACGAGACGTATGCAATGTAAAAAAGGGAAATGCAAAGAAAAACAGTTCACATAAAAAACATGGTATGCCCTCGCTGTATAGAAACAGTTGAAGGCATTTTTAATGACATAAATATCGATATAAGCTCAATCGAGTTAGGGGAAGTTATTACACAACAAGAGATTAGCAAAGACCAAAAAGAAAAACTGAATAAAAAATTATCTGAAAGAGGTTTCGAATTGTTAGAAGATACCAAGTCAAAGTTGATTGGTAAAATAAAAACTCTAATTATTAATTCCATTCATTACTCGAAGGAGCCTATCTATATTAACTTGTCAAATTATTTAAGTGACCAATTACATCATGATTACAGTTATTTGAGTCGTTTGTTCTCATCTGTAGAAGGAATTACTATCGAGAAATTTGTGTTATCCCAGAAAATTGAAAAGGTAAAGGAGTTAATGTTTTATGATGAACTTACTTTATCTGAAATAGCATTCCAAATGGACTACAGTAGTGTAGCATATCTTTCTTCTCAATTTAAAAAAGAGACAGGTATGACACCTACTCAATTTAAAAACCAAAAAAAACCAAATCGAAATCATTTAGATAGTTTTTAGTCAAAATCTTATAAAAGGAGAACATAATATCATAATAACTAATTAATGTAACCTTCCGACTTTTGTATCCTAGTTTGAATACTTTAAAAATATGGATACATTAGTTTCAGAGAATAAAAAAATAAAAAAAGAATCCTTTCCAGTAACTGGTATGACCTGTGCAGCTTGTGCTTCCAGCGTAGAGTCCATTTTAGCTAATACAGAAGGAGTGAGTCAGGCAAGTGTCAATTTTGCTTCTAATTCGGTATTAATAGAATATAATGATGCCATAAAGGAGACCGATATACAAAACTCCTTGCGGAGTGTCGGTTACGATCTTATTCTAAATGTAGAAGATCCAATCGAAGCACAAGCAGAGCTGCAACGTAAGCATTATCAAGCTGTAAAAAAGAGAACAATTTGGTCAGCAATTCTAACATTTCCAATATTTATAATAGGAATGTTCTTTATGGAATGGGCTCCAGGGAGATGGATTTCATTAGGGCTCACAATACCAATTCTCTTTTATTTTGGTTGTGTTTTTTACATTAATGCATGGAAACAAGCAAAGTACCGAAAAGCTAATATGGATACCTTAGTGGCTTTAAGTACCGGTGTTGCTTTTTTGTTTAGTTTATTTAACACACTTTTTTCAGAATTTTGGCAAGCGAGAGGTATTCAACCTCATGTATATTACGAAGCGGCAACCGTGATCATTACTTTTATTTCACTAGGTAAATTAATGGAAGAAAAAGCTAAATCTAATACTTCATCAGCCATTAAAAAATTAATGGGACTTCAACCTAAAACATTAATAGTTCTTATTGATGGGGTAGAGCAAGAAGCACCAATAGCATCCGTAGAAAAAGGAAATATTATCTTGGTACGTCCTGGTGAAAAAATCCCAGTTGACGGAATAGTATCTACCGGTCACTCCTATGTTGATGAAAGTATGATTACGGGAGAACCAATAGCTGTAGCAAAAAACAAAGGAGAAAAAGTATTTGCAGGAACGGTGAACCAAAAAGGAAGTTTTCAGTTTGAAGCAAAAAAAGTAGGTAGTGAAACATTGCTTTCCCAAATTATCAAAATGGTGCAAGAAGCACAAGGCAGTAAGGCACCTGTTCAGAAACTAGTAGATCAAATTGCAGGAGTATTTGTCCCTGTTGTTATGAGTATTTCTATTTTGACCTTTATTGTATGGATGATATTTGGTGGCAATGATGCTTTTACTCATGCTTTACTAACATCAGTTGCAGTATTGGTTATTGCATGTCCATGTGCCCTTGGTCTTGCTACCCCTACAGCAATTATGGTTGGCATAGGCATAGGAGCGGAAAACAACATTTTAATTAAAGACGCTGAAAGTTTAGAGTTAGGACATAAGGTTAATGCTGTAGTGTTGGATAAAACAGGCACTATTACTGAAGGAAAACCTACTGTTACAAACATGATTTGGGCCAAAAATACAAATCAGGATAAGTTGTCTAGTATATTAATGTCTATTGAAGCCCAGTCAGAACATCCGCTGGCAAGTGCAGTAGTTAAAAAGATTAAGGAAACCGGAACTATAGCTGTTGAACTAGCAAATTTTGAGAGTTTTACAGGAAAAGGAGTAAAAGCGGTTACCCATGATGGATTAAAATTCTATGTCGGAAACCTCAAATTAATGCAGGATAAAAAGATTGCACCAAATGAAACTTTGTTAGCCCAAGCAACCCTATGGCAAGAGGAGGCAAAGACCGTTATATTTTTCGCTTCTGGAGAGCAAATAGTTGCAGTTATTGCTATTGCTGATAAAATTAAAGCCTCTTCAAAATCAGCCATTAGTAAACTCATAAATAGAGGTATAAAAGTTTATATGCTAACGGGAGATAATAATCAAACCGTTAAAGCTGTAGCCAAGGAAGTAGGATTAACAGATTATAAAGGAGAAGTTTTACCTTCGGATAAGGCAGATTTCGTGAAAAATCTACAAGATCAAGGACAAATTGTAGCGATGGTTGGAGACGGTATTAACGATTCTCATGCTTTAGTACAGGCAGACGTGAGCATAGCCATGGGACACGGATCGGATATTGCAATGGATGTGGCCAAAATGACATTGATCACATCGGATTTGGAGTCCATTCCTAAAGCGCTGCAACTCTCCACCAACACCATTCGAGGAATTCGTCAGAATTTATTTTGGGCATTTATTTACAATGTGGTTGGTATTCCAATAGCAGCAGGTATTCTTTATCCAATTAATGGTTTCCTATTAGATCCTATGATCGCTGGTGCCACAATGGCATTTAGTTCAGTCTCTGTTGTAGCAAACAGCTTGCGGCTAAAATCCAGTAAACTTTAAACAAAATATCATAAAACAATTGCAAAAAAGCATAAGGCATTGCCCTTAAGGGCAAATTACCTTTGTATTCAATAACAAATAAAACTTTAAGAAATTATGAAAACAAAAATTAATAACATCGTAAGAATAGTATTTGGTTTAGGGCTATT
>NZ_PJBS01000168.1 GCF_002836055.1 Psychroflexus sp. MES1-P1E | reverse complement strand
GTTAAAATCAACATCATAATCTAAATTCAATTTTTCTTTCATAAAGCTTTCAGTTTGATTTGTCCAATTTGCAACTGTCAAATCAAAACTTGGGAGTTCTATTAGAATCTGAAATAAAAGTGAATTAAAAAGATGATTTTCTTTTAAATCTCTTTCGATTTCTTTTAACTGATGGTAGTCACTACTAGGATTTAATAATCTTACAGAAATACTACGCATTTCGTTTATGGAATTTTTAATGTCATTACCAAAAAAACGATTTTTTGCTGTAATAATTTCTTTTGGTAGTTCAATTCCCCAAGGTCTTTCTTCTGTTGTTTTTCCTAATAATTTATTCTTTAATGAATTTCCTCTAACTACAATATTGTTTTTTTTGAAATTGTTAGTCGAGCAAAGTTCTTCATAGTGTTTGATGATTGATTGATGATTGTTTTCAGAGTATTTGTAAACAATAATTGAGTTGTCTAAAGTAGGATTGTCAACACAATTTATTTTTGCGTCATCTGCTTTTCTTAGTACAGAAAATACGTCAATAATATTTTGAGGAGACCTTCTGTTATCTGTTAAGTCAAAAGAATTCCAACTATCGTCTGCGTTATATTTTTTTAAAAATTCATTTGGATTAGCATCTCTCCACTCATACAGACTTTGATAAGGGTCACCAATTAATTCAATGTTTTTTAATCCTTCTTTAGACAATTCTTCAAAAATTGCGTGTTGAATTAAAGAGTTATCTTGAGCTTCATCAATTATGATAAAAGGAAACCTCAAGGCTAACCATTGACAAATTTTTGGATTTGTTCTTAATATATGAAGAGCAATAAATGCTGAATCTCCTGTTGATATTAACCCTTTTTTAAACTGCGTTTGTTTAATTAATTGGCAATAGTTGTTGAATTTATCAGAATCTACAGTTCCATTAGAAGGTGTTTTTCCTTCAACTGTAAATTTTCCATCAGGTTCTATTCTAATTGAACTTGGTTGATACGCATAGAAAATACTTCTATTGTTTTTTGCTTTATATTCAGGGTTGTTCAATGGTCTTTTTAAACCTTCTTTTAATTTCCCATCTCTACCAGTATATTCATTCTTCCACATATCATTTAGAATATTGGTATGGTCAAGAATTTTAGGTCTATTAAAATCTCGATTTAAGATATTATAAAAAGGAAGTGTGATAAATTTATTTATAAAACTATCAATAGTGGAAACGTGATTAGGGAACCTTAAAATTTTCCCACTTAGTTTTGAATAAGATTCGTTTATTTCATCTTTTGCAGAGTTTGTAAATGATAGACAAGCGATACCTGAATAGGAATCAATTTCTTTTGACTGTTCTAACTCTATAATTTTTTGAGCTATTGTGGTTGTTTTACCGCTTCCAGGACAAGCATTTAATATGATTTTCCCTCTTGCTTGGAGATATGCACTTCTTTCTTCATTTAAGTCATAAATCATATTCCTTGTCTTAAATGAGTTAGTCCTTCCTGTATATATGGAGGGATTACAAAGGAATCTTTTGCACTTACCAAGTTTTCAAGGATATGTATCGAAAAATCTTGAGCAAAGTCAGCTTTTGATGGTAATGCTTTCCATAATAAAATCCCTACTTTTCGTTTTTCAGTTTCTGACATAATATCATTATCGAACGTTGCAGTATATTCAATGATTTTATCAATTTTATCTGAAAATTTTTGATTGACATAGTCAAAAAGAAAATTATCAGATAGTTCCGTGCGATTCTCCTTAATGTTATGAATGGCCAATTCATACTCTAAAGTTTTATAAGAGTGAGATATTTTTATGTTATCTGCATTATTTGCAACGGAGTTTAAATTTGCAATTCTAGTTACTTGATTTCCATTTTGTATGTTATCATCTAACTCTGTTAAAACAGAATAATCTGTTTCTAGTAATTTGTCAAAACTATACTTCGATTCTTTAGAAGATGTAAAACGGTCATCATCTGTAAGTACTGTAATTGGTTTGTTTATTCTTTTACTTTCCTCTTGTTTGTTGAATAAATATAAGAACGGATAAAAAGATGTTCCTTTTACATTAACTACTTCAACTCTATAATCTTCCAGTTGATAATCGTCTAATCTTGTAAATGAAGAAAGTAAAAGTTCTTCTGAAATTCCTTCCACAAACAATACTGACTTTGCGTAAAAAAGTTGAGACTTTGTTACGTCAATATATCGTTCAAGTTTTTTTTGACTTAATTGAAAATCAACATCTCTTAATGGAGTGTTATTAGTCGTATCTTGAATTATATTTTCAGCTAATCTATTTTGAAATTGGTGTTCTAGCTTATGAGCTTTCTTATTATCTAATAGGATTAGGTTCTTTAAAGGTACTTTTGAAGTTAGAGTAGGAGAATGAGTAGTTATAAACAACTGACTATTATCTGAAGTGTTAGCACTAGTAAGAAAGTTGTATAAGCTTAATTGAAGTTGAGGGTGTAAATGGGCTTCAGGCTCTTCAATTAGAAGAGCATAATGTGGTATTTCATTATCTTCTATTTGTTGTTTAACGTCTCCCAATACAATTGCAATATAAATGAGGTTATTTAAACCTAAGCTATTTTGCCACAAGTGAAATCCTTCTTCATTTAAACTTTCTCTGTTATGAGGTAAAAATGGTTTTATTGCGTTGACAATATATTCTGTTCTTGAATCTTCTATTCTAAGACCAATTTTGTTGTCTAAAAACTTCTTAAAAATACCTTCCAAATTTTGATTTACGCCATCTCTAGTATTTGTCACTTCTTCTCTGCCAAGTAGCTGAGAATTTGCGTCTTTCATTATCTGCTCAATCTCAGATTCTGTTTGGTTCCTTTTTACGAATCTTTTAATTACTCTACCTAAAACATTTCCACGAGTACTTAATAAATCACGAGTACTATCTCTTAATGCTCCTAAATAATAATGTTGAAATAATTCAAAAGTTTTGTAGTCAGCTTTTTGACCATCAATATCTCCAGTATTATATGAAAACTGAGGGTATTTCCCATCTTTTTCTTCATAGCTGATTGTTATTTTAGCATAATCCTCAGCAGTATCATCTGGGTCTATTACCATATACTCATAAAAAGCACCTTTTTGAGCAGTTGTAAGGCCTTTAAAAAGATATGTTATTGTAATTAGTGTGGCTTTTTCAATATGGATTCCAGCGTCAGTTGTTACTCTTTTTTGATAAAAATCATCAGATGATACAGATATTTCTCTTATCGGTTCACCAATATTGTATAACAACCTTATTGCATCAATTAAAGCAGATTTACAACTTCCGTTTTCACCAATAATTATATTGATATTAGGGTCAAATTCTGTTTCCACAATTTCAACTCCTTTATAATTTTCTACTTTGATATATGATAGATACATTCTTTGATTTTAGGAGGTGATTTGGTATTACAGCTAACGGTTAGTATATGAAAAGTAGGGCGGTTGATAAGCAATTACTTTCAGTTTTGCACTTAGCCATATTTTTCATTTTAATTTTATCTTTTCGTTTTCTAAAATACAAATTAAAAATATGGCGGGCTTTGCAAATAAGCACAAGCCTATGGTTTTAGCACTTTTTGCCCTATTTTTTATATACATTGTTAGCTTGCGTTTTTCTTCAGCTGTTCTTTATTTACTAAAATCAAAACTCCTCCAATAATAAATCCACTTATTAGTCCTCCAAAATGGGCTGCATTATCAATACCGCCTAAAAACCCGAATAATAGACTTACTCCTGCATAAAGTCCCAACAACATCCAAGTCATTCCTCTCATATAATTTGGGTAAATTTTGAAAACGGTAAACGCTAAAATCAGTCCATAAAGTCCAAAAATTGCTCCAGATGCTCCGACACTAACCGTGTTTTCGTGCCAATAAATACTCGCTAAACTCGCGAGTATTCCGCAAATAACATAAACAACTATCAGCTTTACTGAACCGAGTACATTTTCTAATAAACTACTTCCAAGCCCAAGACCTATTAAGTTCATAAACAAGTGTAAAAGTCCTCCGTGAATAAACATAGAAGAAAGTAATCTCCAATATTCTCCATTCATAACTTCAACTCTTCTATTTCCTCCAATTTCGAGTAATTCTTTTGGTGTAGGCGAAACAATGTTAAGCCCGTCAAATATCATAATTAAGAAAACAATAATATTTAAAAGTAATAAAATTGCAGTAGCTTTATTTTCGCCCATTGGGTTTAGAAAACCTAATATGTCTTTTAAATCATCTTCTTTTAATGGTTTATTTTTTTTTATATCGTTTAATTCCTTTTTATCAATTTTTGGAATTAGCACCATTACTAATAGAATAAAAGCTCCAATTCCAAAAGAACCAAAAATCCAAGGGAAAGAATTGCCAAGTCTTTCGTTAAAAACATCTTTCTTTGGAATAAGTATTATTTGTTCCTTTTCGTTCAAATTGGCATTCTTTTCTTTTATGGCTTCTATAAAACCATCTCTGTCATCAGAATATCCAAGTTGTTCAAAATATTCTACATCTTGAAAATTATAGGTTTTAAACTCTTTTTCGGATTTGTTTATAAAGGTTCTATATTCTGAATTTTTCCTTTGTTCATTAATTCTGTTGCTTACATTTTTTTTATACTCAACTCCATACCAAATTGAATTTGTGTTTTCAAAAGGGCAAGCGAGATATAAGTAAAAGTTCAAGTTATCATTATTTCTCCCAGAGGTTCTTGCAGTTGCATAAGGAAGACTTGAGTTATGGTCAATATCAAATGAAGTTAGTTTGAAATATTTTTCATTTTTTAATTCTTTTATTTTTGAGATTGATGATATCTCGTTCAAGTCAAAAGAACTTTTCTCAATGTAGTTTTGACTTATAATTATTGGGACAGCCATTGCAGCTGCCATAGCGAATTGATATCCAAAATATCCATTATCTCTTTTACCTCTAATATTTAAAATTCGAATCCTTCTTCGTAGCCAAATTAGTATTGGAATCCACGGAAGAGCGAAAGGAATCCAAAAATTCAACAAGTTTTCTTTTAAAGGTAAAATCCCGAGTTTAATATCTAAAGTCCAACGAAAAATATTGTAAAAAAGAATAGTTCCTATCGAAACTATTATAAATGGGATATATACCTCTTGAAGTTTTGTTTTAATATTGTTCAATTCTCGATGTTCGTTTTAAATGCAAGCTAACGTTTAGTATAAATGGTCGTTTTAATGCCATTTATACAG
>NZ_PJBS01000167.1 GCF_002836055.1 Psychroflexus sp. MES1-P1E | reverse complement strand
TAGTTATTAAAGGAAAATCTTTGAGTCCCATAAATCTTGATTTTAAAAAACTAATATATCATGTTACAAAAAGAGCGTATGATGTGACGCAATTTTATTTTATCAAATTATATGTTTTAAGCATACTTTTTACGGAACTCACGCGGATTTTCATTGGTAATACTCTTAAAAATACGATTGAAATACGACAGGCTTTCAAAGCCCGACCCATAACAGGCATCGCTCACACTCTTGCCCGTCATTAGATCTCGTTTTGATTGGCTAATACGGTACCGGTTTAAAAATTCGGTAAACGTGTATTTTGTCCTTTTTTTAAAGTAACGGCAGAACCCTTCTTTGGTCATATGGCTGAGAATAGCCATATCTTGAAGTTTTATTTTATGATGATAATTATTATCGATATGGGTGAAAATCGCACTGATTCTTTTCTGGTCTTTATCGCTAATCTGATTGTCGTAAGGCCGATTGTGTAAAAGCTCCGGTTTCTCTGAATTAGATAGCTCACGTAATATTTCAAGCAGCTGCAGGTACTGTTCTATGGGCGACAAGCCCTTTAATGCAAACAATTTAACTCCCAATTCTTTTTTTAGTTTCCCCTTAAAGACTAGGCCATGCTTTGATTTTTGGAACATGGTATTGATCAATATTAATTCTGGGGTTTTGTGAAAATTGGTCTCTACCAACTCTTTCTTCAAATGAACCACTACTTTTCTATAACCCGTTTTAACTCCATAGTCAAAATTTAAATGAGGAATGTTCGACCCTATTAATGCCAGATCACTGCCTTGGTAGTTTGAAATATGATTGCCTACATGTCGGGTACCGTTAGCACCTTCTATATAGACCAGTTCATACTCAGGATGAAAATGCCAAAAGAAAAGATCATTTAACCTTGGGTCGAACATGATGCTGAACGACCTATTTACTTTGTTGGTGATGGTTTCTAACTGAACTTTCATGATACTAAGGTATAAGGATATACATTACATTTACTTACAACAACATAAAAAATCAATTTAGTACAAGTTTTGGCTAACTGAGGTAAACTTTCCTAAAGTGTTCATGCTGACCTTTGTGTTGAAAATTCATTAGAAGCGCATAATTAACTTCATGGTTCCACTTTATAAGAATAGAATTAAAGCATTAATCTCATAAAATATAATGTGTTTAAAATCAAAAGAGCATGTTTGTAAATATGCTAATACCTGTCTAAAAAACCATTTTGATGCAAAGGATTTAGTACAGTTCCAAAGCGGTAAAATAAAACTAGTAGTGTAATCAAAATGGTTTTGCCCAATTTTTAAAGCCATAATCTTAATCGAAACCCATAGTAAGAGCAATCAAATGGCATTTACCCATTGAGATAAATATCAATAGGATTGAATCATTTATGAATCAAATAACTAAAACGTTATAGTGAATTAAATTAAAATTTAGAAAACATGAAAAATATAGCTAAGCCGATGGTTCCTGGCAACAAACACAAAGAAATTCCAGGAAACCCTTCTACTGCAAAAAGCAGTAAAGCGCAACTACGAAACGAGGCAACTGTAGATTCACTTAAGGTCTTGACTTTGGAGCAATGGAAGTTTTGGAAAGAGAACGGTTATGTAGTCGTTAAAAATGCAGTATCCCCAGAACAAGCAAAAAAAACGGCGGCATTTCTTTGGGAATTTGAAGAAAAAGACCCTAACGACAAGAAAACATGGTACACCAAGGCCCGGGCCGAAATAAAAATGAAGGAATTGGCTGGGACGGGAATGGTAGAGGTCTATAACAACCAACATTTATGGAACAACCGACAATCGCAAAGGGTCTATGACGCTTTTACCGATATTTGGGGAACCGAAAGATTATGGGTAACCATAGACCGAGCTAATTTGAATTTCCCTATGTGCCCTGGCTATGAATACAAAGGGTTTATTCATTGGGACTACGATCCAGAAACAAAACCTCAAAACGTACAAGGGGTATTGGCTTTGGCTGATCAGACCGATAAAGATATGGGAGGTTTTCAATGCATTCCATGGTTATACAAAAATTATGACACATGGAAATTGACACAACCGGAAGACAGAGATCGCTTTAAACCAGATGTAGCGGGATTGGAGTATAAATTAGTGAAAGTTGTTATGGAGGCAGGAGATCTTTTAATCTTTAATAGTTCACAGCCCCACGGCATTCGCCCAAATACATCCAAAGACCAAGTTCGAATAGCGCAGTATATTTCTATGATGCCCGCACAGAAGGAGGATAAAGCATTGAGGAGTTGGAGGACTAATTCTTGGAAAAACAGCGAGTCTCCTGTAGGCTATGCCTTTCCTGGGGATCCACGGAACTGGGAGCAGACAAAATATAAAAGAGCAGAATTATCGGATCTCGGGGAGAAATTATTGGGGTTGAAAGATTGGTAATTGATGGTAAAATACTTTTGCAAATGGGGCCTCATTCGGGTAGCCCCATTTTTAGCGTACACTAAAATTAAATATAACTAAACCGAGTAAAACTTTAAAAATGGAATTTCTGGATATCGCGATCATCGTATTATATTTTGGCATCATTCTTTGGATTGCCCAATGGGCATCAAAGGGAAAAAAGGATGCGGCCTTTTCGTCTGTCGATTATTTTTTAGCAGGTAAGAACCAAGGCTGGTTCGTCATAGGGGCTTCTTTGTTTGCCTCTAACATTGGTTCAGAAATTATTCTAGGAGTGTCCGGTGCAGGGGCACGGGGAAGTATGCCTATGGCGAATTTTGAGATCTTAGCTTCCTTGGTGTTAATCCTTTTCGGTTGGGTTTTCGTCCCGTTTTATTTACGCACAGGGGTGTACACAATGCCTGAATTTTTGGAAAAACGTTATTCAAAAGCCTGTCGTAACTATTTATCCGTAATATCCGTTTTGGCATATATCATCACCAAAATTTCGCTTATCATCTTTGCCGGGGCGCTGGTCTTTGAAGTGTTGGGCATTCCGTTTTGGACGGGTGCAATTATTACAGTGGTGGCCACTGGATTTTATACGGTTCTAGGTGGACTAAAAGCTGTTATTTATACCGATATGGCTCAAGCTTTTATACTAATACTGGGCACTATGGGGGTGGTGTTTTTCGGATTGTACGAATTGGGCGGCTGGAATGAAATGATACGCAGCATCGACATGGCGGCAAACACATCTGGGAATCCACCTGTAGATCAATTTTTTAATCTTTGGCGATCTACCGATGATACTGAATATCCATGGACAGGAATGTTGTTCGGCGCACCAATCTTGGGAGTTTGGTATTGGTGTACCGATCAGTTTATTGTTCAACGTGCCTTATCCGCAAAGGATGTTAGCAATGCCCGTAAAGGGGCTTTGTTCGCGGGATACCTTAAACTGCTACCTGTATTTCTATTTTTTCTACCAGGAGTTATTGCCTATGCCCTTATGCAAAAAGGCATGATAAGTTTCTCTATGGAAAATGCAGACCAAGCCCTTCCCACTATGATTACAGAATTTTTACCAACCGGATTAAAAGGATTAGCTATTGCTGGCCTTTTGGCTGCTTTGATGAGTTCACTGTCTTCTGCCTTTAATTCCAGTTCCACTTTGCTAACCATCGACTTTTATCAGAAGTTCAAACCTGAGGCCTCTGAAAAAGAACTTGTTAGATTTGGTAGGATTGCAACAGTAGTTTTGGTCTTGCTTAGTTTGGGCTGGATACCTTTTATGAATGCACTAATGGGCGGGGGTATTTTTCACTATTTACAAAGTATTCAAGCCTATATCGCCCCACCTATAGCCTCTGTTTTTCTGCTAGGCCTTTTTTATAAATGGATAAATGCCCGTGCTGCAATTGTTACCCTATGGACCGGTTTTGTAATTGGAATGTTTCGTTTGGGAGCAGAATTCATGGTCAATGAAGGTTCCTTGCTACCGACCGATGATAGTACCTTGAGTTATTTTCTAGGGATTAATTTCTTGCACTTTGCCTTGTTCCTTTTTCTTTTTTGTTCTGCTGAATTGATGATTATTAGCAAACTGGGGACTCCACAATCCCTCCTATTATTGGAGGCTGTAACTTTTCAAAAGAAAAAAGGGACATCTTTTAAATGGAGCACCGACGTGATTTTAACCGTGGTATTGATTATTTTGGTGTTGGTTATTTGGTTCATTTTTAGTCCATTAGGGATAGGGTGATGATATATAATAATTGCTTAGAAGCATAGTTAATGCAGACAAAAATTATAACATCCAAGACATAACTATGGTTTAAGTAAAATGAAGATATAAAAATGAACAAATTCTCTCAATACATATAAATTTAAAATCATGACAATGAAAATTATCAAAAAAACGCTGATTCCAGTAGTACTGATATGTAGCATAGTAGGTGCGGCTTGTAAACAAGAAGTAAAAGAAGAAGAAAACAACAAAAAAGAAGTAACAATGAAACAAGATATGGAGAAACAAAACAAACTTTTAAGGCATGTTGTTCTATTTAAATTTAAGGATGATGCCCTTGCGGAGGAAGTTGAGAAGTTGAATCAATCTTTTAACGCTTTGCCCAAAGCAATTCCTGAAATACAAGATTTTGAATGGGGAATAAATGATAGTCCAGAAAATTTTCATCAAGATTTTACCCATTGTTATATGGTAACCTTTAAATCTGAAAGTGATAGAGACAGCATATATACCCCGCATCCAAGTCACCAAGCGTTTGTAGCTAGCCTGCAACCCTATTTAGAAAAAGTCTTTGTTGTAGACTACTGGACTAATCCAAAATGAAAACAAATATGACGGTCCTAATACACCATAAAAAATATGCTAAGGTTTTACGAATAAAAGGATTGAATAGGCTCATATTAATTTTAAAATGATTTGCAATTTACAAGAGGTACTGCATCCAACCTACCTCTTTCTAATCAAAATCAATTAAATTTAAACTGATGGAAAAAAATTTAAACGATGGCAATAGAATTCCAATTGTAGGTTTTGGCACCTATAAGGCAAATGAAGAAGAAGGAATAAAATCCATCCAGAGTGCTTTGACTTTGAGTTATCGATTAATCGATACTACGGCAATTTATCAAAATGAAGAAGCCGTAGGTAAAGCAATCAAAACTAGTGGGGTTGTAAGGCAGGAAATTTTTATAACCACTAAGCTTTGGAGGGAGAATTTAGGATATAAACAGACTAGGCTGGCCTTAGACGAATCGTTGAGAAAGTTAGATTTAAATTATATAGACCTCTATCTTAT
>NZ_PJBS01000166.1 GCF_002836055.1 Psychroflexus sp. MES1-P1E | reverse complement strand
GAGAAATTAGGCACAGGAGTTTAATAAAAAATCAAAAAAATGAGTAAAGTAAATTTAATAATTGTAGCGACAATTAATCCAAATGAAAAGGAGGCAATGGCTCATTATTTAGTAGGAGTAGGTAAACTTTATGAAGAAGTACACGCTAAGTCTGTAGGGAAATATAAGGTCACTAAGGCATCTATTGGAAATTACACACCAAGTTTTGTTTCAATTATGGAGTTTGATAATATGGCTGCTTTGAATCAAGTGTTTGATAGCCAGACCTACCAGGCATTGATATCTTATCGTTATAAAGCGTTTTTAAAATTAGAGGCGTATATCAGTGAATAAAAATGATAAATAATTGCATTAACCTATAAAATGATACAAAACAAAAATACAGTGATTACGGGTGCAAGCGAGGGTATTGGATTCGCCATAGCAGAAAGATTTGTACGGGATGGAGCAAATGTAATTATAATATCTCGGAATCAGAACAAATTAGATGAAGCTGCAAAAGTCCTTTCCAAATACGGTACAGAAGTGCATACTATTGCAAAAGATTTATCAAATACTGAATCTATAAAAGAACTGGTTTTCTCAATAAATAATATATGGAGTACCATTGATGTTTTGGTTAACAATGCGGGAATTGCTCTTTTCGAACCAATGGAAGATGTGAAATTAGACACATTGGATTCAATGATAAACCTGAACCTTAAGGCCCCTTATTTATTGACTCAAGGACTATTGTCCTCAATAAAAAAGTCCAAAGGGAATATCATAAATATTTCATCTTATTTTTCGGATAGAATGATTTCAGGAAGACCTAGTACAGTATATTCATTGACAAAAGGAGCTATTAATTCTCTCACTAAATCACTTGCAAATGAAATTGGTAATACTGGGGTGAGAGTTAATGCAATTGCTCCAGGCTCAGTAAACACATCTTTATTGAGAAAAACAGTCAGTCAAATGACTGAACTTGACAAAGAAAAGTTTGAGAAAACAATATCCCAAATATATCCCTTAGGTAGAATTGGACAACCAGATGAAATTGCAGATCTTGCTATATTTCTTGCTTCCGAAAACTCAAAATGGATGACTGGATCTATTATTAATTTGGATGGTGGACTAAGAACAAACTAAACTAAATTGAGTATACGGCTCCAACTAGATAAGTCGGAGTACGCCTCACATACCATCGTAACAAATGGTTTTTCTAAGGGCAGGCCAGTTGGGTCTCGTTTACGGCAGTTCACCAAATTGAAGTTTGTATCTTATTTCTATAATCTACAATGGTTTTTAGCCTTTATTCAGGACAGGCTAGAAGTAAAGAAAACGGCATACAATAACACAAACAGCAATAGCGGTTTGAGTGGAAATTTAAATCGTTTTTGTGTTTAATTAAGTATCGTGATATTCAAAAATGAAATACATTTCAATCAGCTACTGCTCTTAAACTAAGCGTTACATCCAAGCTGAAATCGTAGGACAAATATTATTTTGAATAAAAATTATCCATCATAAAGCATAAATTATCCATTTTAGGAAATATAATGTAATTACACCTTTGTATTGTAAATAAATACACATTATAAATTCTAAAAAAAAATGGAAAAATTTATAGTACCAACAAGAGAGAACGTATCAGAAAACAATCAAGCGTTTTTTGATAATTTAGAAAAGGAAGTAGGCTTTGTACCAAATATGTATGCGTTTTTCGCATATTCTTCAACGGCTTTAGGAGATTATCTAGCATTGCAGAACAGAAAGAACTCTTTGAATTTCAAAGAAAAGGAGGTAATCAATTTAATTGTAAGTCAACTGAACGGTTGTAACTACTGTAAGTCTGCACACACAGAAATGGGTAAAATGGCAGGGTTTACAGAAGAAGAAATATTTGAAATTAGAAGAGCAAATATCTCTTTTGATTTGAAGTTAAATGCACTTGCTCAGCTTACTAGAGAAATTGTGGAACAAAAAGGAGAAGTGTCAGAAAAGGTCAAATTTAACTTCTTTGAAGTAGGATATAGTACAGAAAATTTAGTAGATATTGTAATGACAATTGGAGATAAAATAATAACCAATTATCTATTTGCATTGGTAAAAGTGCCTATTGATTTCTCCATGGCTAAAGAATTACAATGAAAAAGGCGATATTAGTTTTAACAATATTACCATTCTATACTATTAATTTGAATGCTCAAACAGAATCTAAACAGATGACTAAAAACTTAATTATTACAGGAAAAGAAGATACTAATTCTCGTCAACATCAGGAAATTATCGCTCTAATGCAATTTTACAAAGCATTTAATGGAAGAGATATGGATTTAATGCAAAAGAGTTGGATCAATTCTTCAGAAGCATCTATGAACAATCCACTTGGCGGAATAATGAGAGGTTGGAAAGATATAGAAAGTGTTTATGACAAAATCTTTAATGGCAAAGCTAAGGTATATGTGGAGTTCTATGATTTCACTATTTACGGTACAGAAAATATGTTTTTTGCAACAGGTAGAGAAAGAGGCTTTTTCAAAACAGATGAATCTGAAATAGAATTAGCCATTAGAACTTCAAGGGTTTTTATAAAAGTTAATGGAGAATGGAAACAAATACAACATCATGGTTCTATTGATAATCCGGACATATTAAGAGCATATCAGGAGTTAGTAAAGAAATAAACTATGAAAAAAGGTTTCATTTTAATTGTCATTTTATGAGGTATGTACAAAGTATCAAAAGCAAAAAAAAACATTTATTTATGAGATCACTTTTTTCGAACAATTTAGAAGCTCCGTAAATTGGAAGGAAAAACAAAGAAACATTCAACAAGAACATATAGCTTATTTAGATAGTCTTATAAAAAATGCTAAGATGGAAATTGCAGGAATCGTTGATCAGTCTTTAGAGAATCAAACAGGTATAATAATCCTTTCAGTTGATAATTATAAGGAAGCTGAAGAAATTGTGTTAAATGACCCATCAATTAAGGAGGGGATCATGTACTCAAGGATTAAACCACTCAATATCTATTTCAGAAAGGAACAATAATGAATAAACCGAATTTAAAATTTGCGCTTACAATGGCATTCGTTGTAACAAGCTACATAAGTTTCATATTGGTTGCAATCAATGCTGGTTTTGATGATGGTTTTATGATTTTGTGGTTAAGAAGTTGGCTAATTGCCTACTTACTGGCCGTTCCGTCCTTATTATTTTTATCACCAATTATTAGAAAAAAATATATAATTATGCCATACATAAATATTAAAATCACAAAGGAAGGTGCTACATCTAAACAAAAAGCAGAACTTATTGAAGGCATAACTTTCCTTTTACAAAAAATACTAAATAAAAACCGAGGAACAATATTTGTAATTTTAGATGAAGTAGAAACAGATAATTGGGGAATTGCAGGAGAGCAAGTAACTATAAGAAGAAAAAGAGAGAATTAATTTAACTTTACGTCATGGATAAACAAAATCAATTCACTATAATTAATCAACAAGATGGAAATTTAGCATTCAAAATTTACGCTTTTAGGGATAATAGTCATTTTGATCATTTACAGCGCAATAATTTTTATACTGTAGTTTGGGTTAAAGAAGGAAAGGGCCTTTTAAAAGTAGATTTTTCAGAGTATACATTTGAAAAATCTACTTTTTTTGCTTTTTCACCTTTTCAACCTTTTATGTTTTCGACCGATACTAACATAAAGGGAATAGCCATTCAATTTCATTCCGATTTTTATTGCATTCACCAAAACCCTAACGAAACTAACTGCGATACGGTACTTTTCAATAATATTTATCAAGCACCATTTTTTAAGGTAGATAAGGAAATGGAAAAGACCTTTGACTTCTTAATAGAACAGTTAAAATCTGAAGTTTCAGGCTATGAAAACCAGAACTATGAATTGCTAATCCCTAACTTAAAAGTGTTTTTAGGAAATGCCTCTAGAATTAAATCAAAATCTCAAATAGAAAAACCACGGTTTATAGACACTAAAACACCTTTTTTATTGAAAAATTTAAAAAGTGAAATTGAAATCAACTTTAAAGAAAAACACTCAGCGAGCGATTATGCAGATTTATTAAATATATCTTCCAACGCCTTAGCGAAATTAGTGAAATCGCATTATAATAAGACACTTACAGAATTAATTACGGAACGGATAATTATTGAAGCAAAGCGAGATTTGTACATGACAAGTAAACCAGTGAGAGAGATTGCTTGGTCATTGGGGTACAATGATGAATTTTATTTCAGTAGACTATTTAAAACAAATACCGATATTTCCCCTCAATTATATCGTGACACGGTAGGTTTTGGAAAAGCAGAATTGAATTAGTGATAATAAATATTCTATTCTCATGGCTCTTAACCTTGCCAATTGCGGCTGTTGGCGGTGCAGCAATTTACTACCTTTTCTTAAATTTATAGAAAGAAAAGATAAAAGCAAAATATTTATATTTAACTAAATAAACCGAAACAAATTACTTATCACCTTTACTATGTTTATTATTAAACGTTATTCACAAGATAAAAAACAAAATTGAACAATAAACCACTTATAGAATATATCAATCGTTATGTGAATTTAACACAAAACGAGATAAATCTGTTATTGGAGAATACAACGAACCGAAAATATTTAAAAGGACAATATATTGTTCAACAAGGAGACATTTGTCGTTTCGAAAGTTTTGTAATTAAAGGTTGTCTAAAAACATTTTACTTAGATAACGAAGGACAAGAGCACGTTGTACTATTTGCAATTGAAAATTGGTGGACTGCCGACTTTAGTAGTTTTCTTACCCAAAAACCAGCGGAATATAACGTACAATGTATAGAAAACTCAGAAGTCATTCAATTCTCGTTCGAGAAAATGGAAATGTTATATCAAAAAATCCCTAAACTTGAACGGTTCTTTAGAATTATAATACAAAAGGCTTTTGTGGCATCCGAAAAACGTATTGTTAGAAATTTCAGTCTTTCTGCAAAAGTAAGATATTTGGAATTCAAGAGTACATATCCACAAATCGAACAAAGAGTTCCACAATATCTGATTGCTTCGTATCTCGGAATCACAAGGGAATTTTTAAGCAAGATTAGAGGTCAAATTATTGCCGAACAATAGTAATATAGATTAACTTTCTTTTTTAACCTACCTTATTTTTATTCTCTAACAGGTCATAGAACTTTGTGTTATTAATTCAAACATAAAAATTATGGCAAGTTTATTAGAAAAAATCAGTGACCTCAACGACTAAC
>NZ_PJBS01000165.1 GCF_002836055.1 Psychroflexus sp. MES1-P1E | reverse complement strand
ATTAATTTCTATGTCTTTTATACTATTATTGTACTTATAGAAACGAGTTGCATAAAACTGCATAGGTCTCACAAGTGGAGAAGGACTGAGGGCAGTCCTTCTGGAAATTATTCAGGGAGCATTAATTTTCGTTAATGGGCAACCCTCAGAAAACCTGTAGCCCTTTAAAAAAAGTACAGAATAGTTTCGATTGGTGTAAAGAGCGATTGAAAAGATGGATTGCAAACCGCCGTATACAGTCTGTCCCGATTTTTATTGGGAAGACCCTTACGTACGTTGGTGTGAGGGGTGCACTCCATCATCTGATGGCGGAGCCATCCACTCGATTGCCTACAGTTGTTTTCGTTGTTTGTTCTTTTCTCGAATTATGAATATCGATGAAAGAATAATAATTATGTAACCAATAATTAATAAAGTCAATAGATATGATTTATTACGTTGCATTACAACATAATCGGCAATTCCTGCTTTCCAAAAAAGCCATTCGTCTGATATTCCGGAAGCAATATCGTAATTGCCTGTTTCCAAAATTATGATTCCATTTTTTGATTTAAGATCAATTCTTGCTGCTGTATTAATTGCGTTATTTCCGCTTCCATCGTGTCCAATTATATTAGAATTTTGGTCATTTTGACTATAAAGGTGAGGGCCTAATCCATATACACCAATTTTATTTATAAACGTTTCAGGTATACTCATTTTTGAAATTGTTTCTTCGGAAAGAACTACGTTACTTGAAATATTTGCCTCTAAAAATTTTGATAAATCTGCTGTGGTAGTAAATAAAGAGGCCGCTGCAAGTGCGGTAAATTTTTTCACTTCCCTTGTTGTTCCGTCATTTTTATAAACTTGTGCTAACTGAATATTTGGTTTTTCTGTTAGTACGAATGTCGAGTTTTCCATTTTCAAAGGTTCTAAAACTTCTTGTGTCATGTATTCTTGAAATGATTTACCGCTAATTTCTTCAATTAATAATTGCAATATTGTATATCCAGCTCCCGAATACATATACTTACTACCAGGTTCATAACCTACTATTGCAACACCGTCAGAATAATCCGTATCTGAAGCTTTTGTCAATGATTCTTCAATGGCTTGAACGGTTTCATTAGGCGGAAAACCCCCATAGCCAAGGTCGTCAACTAAACCAGAGGAATGTGAGAGTAATTTTCTAACAGTCACTTTTTTATTATCAAATTTACTTTCTGGCAGATGCCATCTTGTAAGGTAATCGTCAACTGGTTTGTCCAAATCCAATCTTCCTTTCTCTACCAATTTTAAAACTCCAAAAGATGTAACCCATTTGCTAATTGAAGCAACTGGGAAAACAGTATTTTTATTTACGGATTTATCAATAGAATAGAAGAAGTCTTTCGAGACTTTTCCATTTTCAATAAGTGTCATTGCGAAATTCCCGACAAACTCATTGTCTATTTTTTCTTTCGTAGCCTCAACAAATGCTTCAGAAGTATTTTGAGTGGTAATCGGTCTTAATAGAAAACCATCTATAAATCCATAACCGATAAAGGCAGTCCAAGATAGAATTACAAGAATTATCAGAGCAATGTGTTTAAATTTTCTCATTCCGTTTCTTATTAATTCGTATTTTTTTCAATTGTGGGCAACGTTTGGCTATGGTTAGTACGGGAGTTAAAAGTAATTAATTTCCGATTAAGCACTTAGCCAAAACTTTTTATTTTGTTTTATCTTTTTTGTTCTAAAGCCAAATCAAAAGATTTGGCGGACTTGGTTTAAAGCACTACCCTTTGGATTAAGCACTAAAACCCGTATTAATTATAGCCATTGTTAGGCACAGTTATTTTACTTCAATTTCATATCCGAGTTTCTTTGCATTCTCAATAAAGTCAGCAATATTATGAGGATTCCATTGATTACAAGTTGCAATTATTTCTCCATCTCCTAAGTTAATTGTCTCCGTTGGTTTTATATAATGTCTTTTGTGTCCCCAATTACTATAGATTTCTTCCGCTCTTGATAGTTTGTCAAAAACTCCAAAACTCCCTTGAATTTGTTTTGGAAAGACTTCTTTTAGCTTTGAAAATGTCGCAGTTGGATTTAAGTCAACGAACTCTCTAACAATTTCATTTACTAATCTAGCTTTATTATAGGCTTTGTTTTTATAAGTGAATTTAGAGTAGTCTTTTTCAGAGTATTTATATGAGAAATAGGTGTCAGAAACAACAAAGATATTATTGTCTGAACTTCTATATCTATTTAGCACAATGCCTGCGATTGGAATATCATTGTATTTGTATCCGTTATTTAGTTTTTCTTGCAATTCAGCACTAATTGACGTTCCAACGACTACACCAATCCATTTTGGTTTTACTTCTTCTTCCCAATATTTACCAATTTCTAATATTTGCTCCCTTTGGTCTAAATAGTTTTCAAGTTGGTTAAGAGTTGACTCATTAATTTGATTTAGTTTGAGTTCGATTATACTCAAATATTCAGCTCCATAAGAAGTCAAAATATCAATTCGACCATCTCTATCTCGTCTACCTTTCTTTAAAGCAATTTCCTCATCAAGAACAGCGACTTCACTAAAATTGTCATTGTCTAAAGCTAATATTTCTTCATTTTCAATCAAGTAAGCTTCCATTGCCAATTCCTTTTTAAATGGATAAGGTGCTAATTCAATATTATTTGCTGTTACTTGTTTGAATATTTTCATTGAGTTGGTTTAATGAATGCTAACGCTTGAGCTATGAACAGTACGGGAGCAAACTAGCGTTTGCTTTCTGTCATGTACATAGCAAAATTGTTTTGTTTTTTCTTTTCCTGTCTAAAGCAAAATCCTAAAGATTTTGCGAACATCATAAAAATACACAAACTTTAAGAATAGGAGAGAAGTCCGTATTGTTTATAGGTTTTGTTATAAAGCGTATTTTTATTCTATTTTTGCAATTAAACCCCAACCGTTTGCCTTATCCATAACAACACAGTGAATTTTGTTTGCTCCTTTTTCAAGAGGTAGGTATAATTTATTGGTATTGATGTTAATATGCCCCATGTATTGAACTCCTTTGGTTCTAAAGGCATTATTGCCTTTAAAAACCGCTTTGCCGTTTAAATAGACAATTATTCTGTCACTATAATCAAATGAAAAAAGTTTTGTTTCGTCTCTGTCTGCTTGTACCATCGTGGATGCGACGATATAGTCTTCTTCATTCTGTTCAAAGTTACCAGAAGAAGACTTTTTTATGTATTTAGAAATAGGTAAAAGTCCTGAGGCTTCAGTTTCAACCGTAATGTATTCTTCCTTTAAAAAGTTTTCAAAATATATCTCTTCTGCTTTGTAGGATTTTGATTTCGTGATTTCCCATTTCGTAATAATTGCAGGATCAACAGAAACACTGCTGTCTTTTTTGGCTCTCTCTACAGCTTCTTTGGCCGTAAATCTAAAGTTTGAAAACCTATTTGAGAACAAAGCAAAAAGCCCAATTTCTCCAGTATTTTGCTCTGTTATTAGTTTGTCTATTGTCATAACTTTTTCGTCGTTTACAAAAACCTCGGCACTTTGCTTGTTTACTTCGATTCGTAAGCTATTCCAACCTGTTTTTTTAAATGAAACTCTTGCTTGGTTTTCTCTGAATAATTGCCAATTCGACTCATTATTAAAAATGGGGGTGTACTGAACAGCATCTACTTGGTTCGATTTATGCATTCGCATATATACCTCTTCCATATTGTTATTTTGCTTTCTAAAAGTTATGCCCGCAAAACTTCTGATTGAGTTGGCATATACATCCACTTCAATGGTACCGTTTATAATTTTTTGATTTTTAACGGTGACCCTCCCACTATTTAGAACTAGAGTTTCCCTATTATCAAATTTTTCAAATGTAGTTTCTTGTGAAACATTCCAATTCGAAGCGACCATTTCGACTTTTATTTTAGAGCCTTGAGCAATAGCCAGTTGAAAACTCAACAAAGCAATGATTGAACAAATTATTTTTGTCATGATTTTTAATTTTTGTTTTGAACAAAAATCCGATTTAATAGCCTTATTACCTTATCACTTTAATATTAATTACTATCATTTTGGTAATTTTCCCTATAAACGGAAGGATTGATATCTTCCATTTTCATAAAAAATCTTGTCAAGTTATTTGGCTCACTAAAATTTAAGTCATGGGATATTTCCGATATTGTTTTATCGGAATAGCGGAGTTCAGTTTTTATCTCAAGTAGTAGCCTATTGCTGATAATTTCCTTTGCTGTATATCTAGTATGGTCTTTGACCATAGCATTAAGCTGATGGCGGGTTACATTTAATAAGTTGCAATATTCTTCTACTGTATGCGAGCTACGAATATTTAGTTCGAGTAGTTCTTTAAATTTATAAATTATTGAATTCGATTGTGTGTTTGGTGAAATATTGTAGCATTTTGAATACAGTCGGTTGAGCTTTGACAAAGAGAAATACAGCAGTGAACGTAATATGTGAGGGCTATCATTTTGATAATTTTTTATTTCGGCGATAATTTCGTTCAAAGCCAATCGTATAATAGTGTAATCATCGTTTTTCAGTTGCAAGAATTGTGGGTGTTGAGAATTATAAAAGTATTGTAGCCAGTAAGTGAACAATTTGTCGCCAAAAAAGTCAGATAAAAAATCACTTTGAAATACAAGGTGAAAACCTTTAATACCAGATAGGTCAATCATACAGCTTTTTTTTTGGAAGGGGGAAATGAAAAAAAAGCTATTCTCTTTAATGTCCAACAATTGCCCGTTTAATTCAATGCTTCCTTTCGCTTTTTCAAAAATCATAATCTCAAAAAAATCGGTAGTCTGTGGAGAAGGATCAAAGAAGACATTTGGATTACCCTCAAATTTGTGTAAATCCATTAGCAATTCGAATCCGTACTTTGTTTTTTTAAAATTGAATTTTCGCAAAATTGAATTTTTCTGTTACTAGTTTTCTATTATACTGATATAGGTTGACCTTTTCTAGGTTTAATTTATACCGTTCAAATTATTTTTTTTAGCCGTTTAGAAGGCGAAAAATAATTTGAACTAGCTATTTTCTAAATTAGAAGTTCAGTTAAATTTACGTTATTTCTGTGATATGATTTATATTTTATATTCGGATTCAAATGCACTTCGGCAGGTTTTCTTAAATCTAGGCTAAAATGGGTTCTTAAATTATTGTAAATAGATACTGCTTGTTTTGTTATTTGTGGAGCAATGTCGGTGTTTTTAATACAGTTTCTAAGTCCATATTCATATTTTAAAGTTCTATTAATCCTTTCTGCAATTGCATTTTCGTATGGGTCGTATTGTTCTGTCATACGCATCATGATGCCATTACTTTCGGCAAATTCTGTAT
>NZ_PJBS01000164.1 GCF_002836055.1 Psychroflexus sp. MES1-P1E | reverse complement strand
TTTAAAAATCATGACAAAAGAGAAAGAGCTTGAAACCATGTTGAACTGCATCTTGTTATATAGGTAATTTGTAAGCAGAAATATAATTGAATTAGTTGACGGTGAATTAAGTTTAGAAGATGTGAAAAGAAAATTATATAGTTAAACTTTAATTTTATTCTTTTCTGCATTATAAAATTTGTAGGAATAAACTACTATTTTATTTTTTCAAATAAAAAACCTACGAGCGTCCCCGAGGTTTTTGAAAAGACTTAAACTTTAGACCAGGATGCATTTTCCGTTTGACCATTTGGTTTGATGCGCAAAGTTCTCAACTTGTCATTTTGTAATATGGAGATGGCATATAAAGTTTTCTCCTGAGTTTCAAATACTCTTACAGTTTCAATCATCTGCTGACTTATATTGAGTTCTTGAAGCTTATTCTTCTCAGTTCTTGGCAGCTGGGCCTAAGACATAATGCTTGCGTTTTCTTTTTTGGCAGAAAGCATGTCTTCTACATTGAGACTGCTATTTGTGTCTTCCTGTTTTCTTCGTTTTCTTCTTGACTGTAAGCTTATATACTAAGTAGTAGTAATGCAATTATCAGTGATTTCATGTGAATGTTTTTTATGGGTCTATTCTATAAGTATCAATACCCTTTCCAAAGTAGCTACGCTTTTCAAATAACTGTACATCAGTTATTTATAAAATATTCGGATGATTGTATGATCTGAACTATCTGGTACATCTTTACACATTCTCAATAATTACCTACACTCGGTATTGATATCAACTAAAGCTAAAGCATAAAAAAAGCGCATCTTTCGAAATGCGCTTGATGGAACAATTCATTAGGCTGGTTACTTAAAATTCAAAAGCTACATAGGCTTGGAAAGTTGAGTTTCTGGCTTCAATTCCAGTAAAGCTTCCAATGTCATTATCTACAATGTCTTGCAAACCATAATAATACCTCACACCTACGACAAATGGTGATAAATTGACGTTGGCCCCTACAGCTAGACTGTAATCAAAACCCTTAAAATTATCCGTATCAATTTCTTCTGAAAATGAACCCAAACTAGAATCTCCTGAAATGTTTGCGTTAAGCAAATAGGAAGCATAAGCTCCACCTTCTACATACAGTAAATCGGCGATACCGACAGAAACTAAAATTGGTAATTCTAGATTGCCGAATCCAATTTCTGCTTCTTCTCCATTACCTTCAATTTTAGCGCCTTTGCCGGAGTAGCCAAGTTTCGCCTGAAGGTATAAAAGTTCAGGTACAAGTTCACTTCTAGAGTAAACTCCAAAATTGAGACCCGTTTTTACATTCTCACCATCTACATTTTCAGTGTAAAAGTTAGAAAAGTTGACACCTCCTTTTACTCCAAAGGTGTTGTCTTTTGCATGAGTTGTTAGCCTGAGTAATACTATGAAAGCTATAGCCGTAATTTGCTGATCATAGTAATTGATTTTAAGTAAGTTTGTACTAAAGATAAATTTGACCTCTAGGTCTAAAAGTCTATGTTATCCATTAAGGTTCCTTCAGCATCAAATTTTAGTTTATTCATGACATCTCCAGAGCTGAAACAACAACTGAAAAAGAATTGATCGCGAAATATTACTTTTTGAATATTTGCAAAATTTTCAGGGCTTTCTTTAAAAAGTCTACCAAGATCTGAGTGGTCATAATCAGAGTCTAATTCTGATAAGTTTTCTACCGAAGCGTGTTCTATTCCCGAAGATGTCTTTACAGACAATTGAGAAGTGCCTGCACTAGTAAAGTTCGCTGATCCATAAATTATTTCAATTGTCTCTTCCATGTTCTTATTTTTATTTGTATCTGCAAAATTAATTCCAATTCTATTTGTTCCTACTATCTTTACGTGAAATTTAAGAGGAATGCTTTACTTTTGTTAGTAATACGTTAATGATAATCTATGTTGGATGTCTAGAAGCCGCTTAATTTTGAAGTCTAGTTGAATTAAATGTGCTTTAAGCTTCTTCAGGATGTTGAAGTTTCCACACAAAAAATAAACATTTACTCTCTTATAAAATCACATCTTATAATTTTATGATTCTCTATTTTGTAAATAGCTATTATTAAAACAGGCTTTCCACTGTTGGATCGTCCGGTGATATATTCGTAATCGATGACGGTTTGACCTAGGACTTGTCGAGACGCTACAAGGCTATCAAGGTTTGGAGATGATTGAAATAATTTTCTGTAAGTCGTTTTAAAATTGGCTTTCCCTTTAATAAAAGGTTCAGTATCACCGTAATTATAGGCTTCAGCATCTTCTGTAAACACTTCTAAAAAAGCTTCTATATCTCCTTTGTTATAAGCGTCCAACTGAAGTTGTACAACTTCTCGAGGAGTTTGTGAAAAACATTGGAAACTAATCAATATGCTTAAACTTATTATAATAGACTCCATAGCGATTACCCAATTGCACATTAACGTAAGGGATTCCATTTTGAGTATTAGCCTCAATAATACGACCTCGAAAACTTTGTGCAGAAAGTTGAACATTAAAAATCAGTAGGAGTAGGGCAGGACTTAAAATGTGTTTCATTTGGATAATTTTTAGTAAGACGAAGAAGGCAAAAGAGTCCTCGTCGAAGAAAAAAACTTCTCTGTCGGAATGACTAAACGCCACTGTCATTCTGATGGAGTTTTTGACGACTGAAGAATCTTTCCCTATTTAAAGCATAAAGATTCCTCGTCGAAGTAAAAAACTTCTCTGTCGGAATGACAACGAGATTCCTCGTCGAAGAAAAAAACTTCTCTGTCGGAATGACAAAACGCTACTGTCATTCTGAAGGAGCTTTTGACGACTGAAGAATCTTTTCCTGTCGAAAGCATAAAGGTTACTTGTTGAAACAAAAAGAGTCCTCGTCGAAGAAAAAAACTTCTCTGTCGGAATGACAAAAGAGTCCTCGTCAAAGCAAAAACAGCTTCTCTGTCGGAATGACAACGAGATTCCTCGTCGAAGAAAAAAATTTCTCTGTCGGAATGACAACGAGATTCCTCGTCGAAGAAAAAAACTTCTCTGTCGGAATGACAAAACGCTACTGTCATTCTGAAGGAGCTTTTGACGACTGAAGAATCTTTTCCTATTTAAAGCATAAAGAGTCCTCGTCGAAGTAAAAAACTTCTCTGTCGGAATGACTAAACGCCACTGTCATTCTGATGGAGTTTTTGACGACTGAAGAATCTTTCCCTATTTAAAGCATAAAGATTCCTCGTCGAAGTAAAAAACTTCTCTGTCGGAATGACAACGAGATTCCTCGTCAAAGCAAAAACAGCTTCTCTGTCGGAATGACAACGAGATTCCTCGTCGAAGAAAAAAACTTCTCTGTCGGAATGACAACGAGATTCCTCATCGAAGAAAAAAACTTCTCTGTCGGAATGACAACGAGATTCCTCGTCGAAGAAAAAAACTTCTCTGTCGGAATGACAACGAGATTCCTCATCGAAGAAAAAAACTTCTCTGTCGGAATGACAACGAGATTCCTCGTCGAAGAAAAAAACTTCTCTGTCGGAATGACAAAAGATTCCTCGCCGAAGTAAAAACAGCTTCTCTGTCGGAATGACAACGAGATTCCTCGTCGAAGAAAAAAACTTCTCTGTCGAAATGACAAAAAGAGTCCTCTTCAATAAAAAAAGAGTGACTTCTTACGTGGAGTATTTAAGTTTGATGGAGTAAATAAGTGATGGTTAAACCAATAAGCGAATTGGATTAAATTCAGCAGTTACAAATCAAACTTTTTTAGGTAAATCCCGGGTTAACCAACCTCGTCGACTGGCCGTTGCAATCGCATAAGGGGTAATCCAAAACAAACTAAAAGTATAAAATAAGCTGTAGCAATATATCCATAGCGACTCTCCAACATTATAAGATTTAGCATAAAACAAGGCAGGGATACTAGAGAAGATAAGTATACTCGCCAAGGTTGAACTGATAAACAAAAGCGGATACAACACTATAAAAATAAGCATCAAAATCATAAATGGATAAGCAAAAATAACTTTGATCCACTGGTTAAGCAATAAAATTCGTGGTCCTACCTTCGATTCTTCTCTATAATTTGTAAAAGCGAATTTACTCATCTTAATGTTTTCTCTCACGTTGCTTCGCTCCCAACGGATAAACATCTTATATAGGTTTTTATACCGCTCTGGAATATTGGTAAGGACAACGGCATTACTCTGGAACCGAACATGCATGCCTTGTTTTAAAATCATATTGGTCATCGCTCTATCTTCCCCAATATCGGTTGTTTTACCCATAAAGGTTTGGTGCATCCAATTTTCCAAGCAATTAAGCACAGCCTCTTTTCTATACGCCGCTAAAGCTCCAGGAGTACAAAGGACAGACCCCAGCTGACTTTGTGCTGAACGGATAAATTCAAAACTAAAGGCAAAACTCACATTTAACATCCGAGGAATTATTGCTTTTTCATTGTTAAGGACTCTCACATTACCCGCTACTGCGCCACATTTAGAATCTACTATAAATGGAGAAACCAAATTTCTAAGCGTATCCGTTTTCACGATAGAATCGCTGTCGACAGTAACAAATACATCTCCTGTACCCAATTTAAAGCCTCTGTATAAGGCATGGCGTTTACCTTTGTTTTTGGGCTGTTGAAAAATAGATAAGCGATCTCCAAGTTCGCGTTTTGCTTTTTGCATCCAAGCCCAGGTATCGTCCTGACTCCCGTCATCTATAGAGATGATTTGAACTTTATGTTCAGGATAATGACTGCCTGCTAAGCTGTGTAGGGTTTTCCAAACCAACTGGCCTTCGTTATAAGCAGGGACAATGACCGTAAGCACTGGCAATTTTTCATTGGATACAGATTGAACCGGGCGGTACTTTAGACGTAGAAAAAAGATAAAGCTCAAAAAACCAATCTTAAAAGCAAGTAATCCAATGGAAACATAGATGAGCAGTCTTCCCCAAAACGTATTGATTCTCTCTAGGTGAAGTTGTTCAAAGGCAGGTTGCAATTGAATAACTGTCATCAAAGCACCGACGAGCAGTATAAATGTTGCTGTGAAAATGAGGACATCTCTGGAGGAGAGGGATTTTATCGAAAATAATTTTGAAAATGAAGGTCTCGGTGAGGTTTGGGCACTATTTAAATCGGTATCCATAGCTAATGATTTCGTCATCTACAACCAATTTATATACCGTGATTAAGTTTGTACTGTTTCTAGCTAGTTTGGATATCGCCAAGACCTAAACGTGTGGACTTTATCCACAGAGTGTGGTAGGAATGAAAGCTCTTTTGTTGATTTAATCAGGAGCTCTAACTTAAGCTAAAAAGGAGATTAGTTATTTTCTCGAAATCGATCTTAACTTTCTGTGCAAAATAGAGTTAAGAACTT
>NZ_PJBS01000144.1 GCF_002836055.1 Psychroflexus sp. MES1-P1E | reverse complement strand
ATAAGCGACGTTAGTGATGAATTCGATTTAATTGGCTACTATGTATTTTCTACAGATACAGAATATGACGCTACTTCAAGAATGTTTGGTCCTCGTTATGGAATATTAGAGGAATCAGGAACAGGAATGGCGGCTGGACCACTTGGATGTTATTTATTTGACATTTTAAAATTCAAGAAAAAAAGTTTTAACATTCAACAAGGGAAATATATGAAAGAGCCTTCACCAAGTCTAATTATTGTTAAATTACGAATCGATAACGACAAAATAAAGGATTTAATGGCTGGTGGAAAAGGAATACTAAATAGACAATTAGAGGTTGAAATAAACATCTAAAAGCCTGCACATAACACAGTATATAAAAAATAGCAGTAAAGAGCTAAACTCATAGTTTGTTTCTTTTCTGCTATCTTTGTTTTACTACTGAAAATTAGTGTATAAGAAACTGCTACTTTTCATATACATAAACGTATGGTATTAAATAAAAAAGATGGAAAACGAGTTTAGAGCATTTATATCCAATTTTCCATTTTTAAATTCGGATGAAGCTGAAATTATTGTTGAGAACACCATACTTCGAGAGTTCAATAAAGGATATATATTGCTTAAAGAAGGTAGAATCTCAAAAGAATGTTATGCTGTAGTAAGAGGTTGCATAAGGGAATTCTACATAAAAGATGGATTGGAAAAAACCACTGCCTTTTTTATGGAAGGTCAATCTGTCAATTCTTTTTCTAGTTATACCAATCAAGTTCCTTCTAAGCATTTTTTGGAATGTTCTGAAGATTGCCTACTGACAGTTGGTAATCAATCTTTAGTTGACCAAATGTGTGAACGCATACCACGGCTTACAGAATTCATAAAAAACGAAGTTGAAAAAGATGCTGGAGAACTTCAAGAGAGAATGGCCTCATTTATGACCTCCTCTCCCGAAGAACGCTTTACAGACTTGATGGAAAATAACCCTAGCTTAATGAATCGAGTTCCTCAACATCAGATTGCTAGTTATCTTGGTGTGACTCCTGAATCACTAAGCCGAATTAAAAAGCGAGCTTATCAGAAAAAAGCATAACCACTTTTAAGCTTTGGCTTCTTTGTTCATTCCTTTAATCAAGAGCCAAAATGCAAACCAAAATTCAGCAATTACAGCCAAAACAAGCAAAGATGAAAACAATATAGAAAGTATCTCAGAATTCATCAATGTGAATTGAATAAAGCTATCTCCTGCATAGCCAATACCTCCTAACAACATTATAATGCCTAACCATTTAGGTGTTTTCCTTGATTTTCGAATGACATATCCAAGCGTAAAAAGATGAATCGCAAAGAAAATTTGCCAAGCCAACTCCCCATACTTATGAGCCTTGAAAAAAAGAAGGGTCAGGGATTCTAATTCAGAAGAACTAAATGCACTTAGATAGTCAGGCTGGGTCATAATTATTGCAGGAATCATGTAATTAATAAGATTCACTCCCATGATTATAGCCATGGCAAGTCTAGAATAAGTCGCAATGGTCATTCCTGTAGTGCTAAATGATTTAAAAAGATGATAAAGCATCACGGTAAGCACAATTTCCAGAACCATTACTACGATATCACCTGCAATACCCCATCTAAATAATTCTTGATTATCTATTAGGTTCTGAAACGTAAGCACTGCATTTCCTTCAGCAATAATTACACTTGGCATATAACCAATACTAAATCCGCCAATAATTGCAATAATCAGATATAAAAGACCCGCTATTTGCGAATACGCCTTTCCTAGAGTTTGAAGTTTTGATAGTATCATTTTTTTAAGTTTTTATTTGATACAAAAGTCGCCCTAGATTAGAACCTATCCATTGACTTAAGATAAGAAGTTAACTCGCAAGAAATTTTACCTCATATAATTTAAGTACCTTGATTACTAAATATTAAAACACCATATAAGACTGTGTAAAAATCATTACCACCCTGCGGGATGGCAACGCTTCTTTCACTAACCGTTACCAGCAAGCAAAAACACTCAAAATAAATGAAAAAATCAGTTTTAACATTAATCTTAAATATTCTTGTTAGCTCAATGTATTGTCAAACAAATGATTCTATCGCAATAAAATTGACCGAAGAACTTGAGAATATATGTTCAAGAGAATATATTAATGGATTCTCCGTGGCTATTGTAAATCAAGATGGCACACTATACGAAAAAGGGTTTGGGTATTCTGACATTAAAGCGAGCAAGAAATACACGGATAATACAATTCAAAACATTGCTTCTATTTCCAAAACTTTTATTGGCATTGCATTACTTAAAGCTCAGGAACTTGGGAAACTAAATTTAGACGACCCCATAGATAAACACTTATCGTTTAATGTAAATAATCCGTATTTTCCCAATGAGCAAATTACAATACGACAATTGGCAACTCACACCTCTAGTATTAAAGACCCTTCTAGATATGAGAAGAATGGATATATTTTAAAAGAAGCAGAGAATAAGGAAGCCAAAGTAAATAGTAATTTTCGCTCACCTGATGAAAAAATGGCTCTGAATATATTTTTAAAAAATATTTTAAGTAAAGAGGGAAAATGGTATAAGAAAAATAATTTTTTAAAGACAAAGCCAGGAGCAATATTTGAATATTCAAATGTTGCCGCAGGATTAGCCGCCTTGGTAATTGAAAAGGCAACCAATCAATCATTTAACGAATTTACCAACGAGCATATTCTTACACCTTTAGGAATGTCCAGTTCTGGTTGGTCATTTACTGAAGTAGATTTTTCAAAACATTCTAAATTATACAAAGACAAAGAAACCGAATTAGCTTTTTATCAATTGGTTAATTATCCTGATGGTGGTTTAATTACTTCTTCTACTGATTTAGGGAAATACTTAACTGAACTAATTGCAGGTAATAATGGTAATGGTAGCATCTTAAATAAGCAAAGTTATGAGGAACTATTTAGACCACAACTGACTGATAAAAATTATAATGAAAGAAATGAAAGTGCTTATAATGACGAATATAATATGGGTGTTTTTATGGGTATTTCAGCGCAAGGACAAATAGGTCATACTGGTGGAGACCCAGGAGTCGCAACCCATATGTTTTTCAACACTGAAACTAAAATCGGAAAACTTTTGATTGTCAATACCGACCTTAAAAAAGAAGGAATAAAGGAATTTATAGATATATGGAAAAAATTAGAAGAATATGAAACTAAATTATAAGCCAGCTGGTAACAATGGCTATAATTAATACGGGTTTTGTGCTTAATCTAAAGATTAGTGCTTTTAACCAAGTCCACCAAATCTTTTAGATTACCCGATAGGGAAATATGAAATAAATTTGGCTTATTGAGAAAAAAGGTAATAAGAAAATTAAAAAATTTGGCTCGAGTTCAACCGAAAAGTTATGGTTAATTTGCAAGCTACGAGCCATATACAAACACGTTACACATAATTAAAAAAGAATAGATGATCAAACAAGACCATTTTTCTGAATTAATTAAGGAATTATTGATGGAACGACTTCCTGTATTTTGTCCGACCATTGAATACAAAGATGATGGTTCTTTTGATTGTGATTTGAGAAATCCCTCAAATGAATTCTCAATTTGGATTGCTACTTATAACTCTGAAATCACATTAGGAATTGAAGCTCCAGATGGAAGTACTGATATTCACACCCATATATCATGTTATGAAGAAGAAGATTTAGAAGATGCTTTCAACGATATGATTCATATGATTAATGAAATACGTGTAGGAAAAACAATTTTATACCAAACCGAAAATTCAACTTATCAATGGACAAAAAACATAGAACTCCCTGTTAAAAACGAATAAGAGAAAAAAATAAAACTGTTTTCGTGGGATAAATAAATATACTGCACACAACACGGTATATAGCAAATAGGGCGTTTGATGGTTCAACAAAGTTCAGTGCTATTTACCAACACCGCCAAATCTTTTAATTTGGCTTTAGAACAAAAAAATAAAACAAAATGCAACGTTTTGGCTAATCCGAAAATAATCGCTTATTTTCTGCCCAACTTGCCATATATTTAATGTTGTACACCATTAAAACAAACCGATGAACAGACCAATTATCATTTTATTTTTAACCCTTTTTATATTCAGTTGCAAAACTGAAAAAGAATCGCAGAACGCAAAAGAGTACTTGCGTTGGGTTGGAGATATAGAAAAAGACACTTTAAACGATAATCTCAATTTTAAAGTTTGTAATGGAGATGACCAAATACTTCAATACTTCAATTTAGGAGAAGGTCCAGTTTATAAAGGAGAAAAGTCAAAAGTCCTAAACAAGTTTAAATCTAATTTCAAACAAGTTACCGACAAAGAACAAAATGGCTTAATTAGAATAAGGTTTGTAGTAAACTGTGAAGGAAAAGCAGACCGTTTTAGGATTTTACAATCTGACTACAATTACCAAGAAATTCAATTTGATAAAAGAATTATTACTCAACTTACCAATATAACCAAAGGAATTGAAAGTTGGCAGATTTTATATAGAGACGAAGTACTTATTGACTATTATATGTACTTAATTATTAAAATTACCGACGGAGAAATAACTGAAATTTTACCTTAATGAAAAATTTAAATCTACTAATATTTTTAATTTCATTTTCGAGCCTATTTGCACAACCAAATTGCGAGGCTTATAAATATTATGGAGATACCTTAAAATATGATGCCTGCAAAAAAGCAATGGAAATAAAAGGACATTACCAATTCAGTAAAGAATATCAAACTGTTCTGGACGAATCCTTGGAAATTGACCCAACATTTGACTATGCTTATTGGGCAAAATCAATCGCTTATCTAAAAAGTGGAGATTTTGTGACTTGGAAAAAACTAATCGACAAAGCAGTTGAATATAATCCAAAAGAACATTTGGGATATCGAGGTTGGTGTCGTTATCAATTCTTCAGAGATTACAAAGGAGCAATTGAGGACATAGAAAAACTTGATAGTTTGGTGGACTATGACATTGGACAATCTCAAAATGGAACTTATCACTTGAGTATTGCCAAAGGTTTATGCTACAAAGCAGTCGGGAAAAAAGAAAAAGCTATAGAAATAATTGAAAACCAATTGGTAATAAACGAAAATGAAGATTTCGTAGGAGCTTATGATTATTTGCACCTTGGAGTTCTCTACTTGGAAACAGAAAGATTTGAAAAAGCAATTGAAATATTTAAAAAACAATCCGAAATGAATGAAATAGCAGAAAATCAATATTATTCCGCTTTGGCTTACTCGAGTTTAGACAAATTAACTGAATATAAATCGTCTTTAAAAAGAGCAAAGGAACTTTACATTGAGGGCAGAAAAATGTCTGACCCTTATTCAAACCCAATGGACAAAATATATTTAGAAGATATAGAAACTGAGGATAAAAACGGCTT
>NZ_PJBS01000143.1 GCF_002836055.1 Psychroflexus sp. MES1-P1E | reverse complement strand
ACGCCTCTCACACCACCGTACCCTTCGACATGGCTCAGGATAAACCAAGCGGGTCTCGTATACGGCGGTTCGCAATCCATCTTTCCAGTCGCTCTTTACACCAACTGAAACTATTCCGTACTTTAGGGATAGGCTACCTGTTTTCTAGGGAATCGATCACCCATTTAACGAAAACAATGCTCCCATTCTAATTTCTGGAAGGATTACGTTACGTCCTTCCCTACTTGTGAGACCTATGCCTTTCTAATGGCAACTCGTTTCTCGTGGGTATTATCATCCCGAGGCTTCGGGACTGACTTCTCCACTATACCAACTCGTAGTTGTAGAGACCTCCCCAGGTAATGGCATCTTCTTTTACTCAATTGCTGCCTTATCTACATACTTACCCTTTTGTTAATCTTTTGGGAGTTACAATGATGTGCTGGCTTACCCAAGTAAATATGCCTCTGTATACGATTTCTGCTTGGCCTGTCCTGAGCGTAGCCGTAGGGTCAGTACCCAGTTTTGTAGTCTCGCTTCCTTTAGATGTAACCTCACGATTACCACCCTTGCGACTTACTAATGATTCAAAGCGTTACCTACGCGCATTGGGGACTTTCACCCGTTGGGACAGTCTTGTAAAAGAACTATATTTAACATTCAAGGCACACACATCTAGTATAGCTAATAGCTTCTAAGTGCTAAACCAAAAGTTTCTGTATATTTAAGAACGTAAAAGATAAACTGAAAATCAGGCTAGTATTCGCAAGCTACTAGCCATACTAGAGAACCGTTACCAGTAATTAAATAACAAATCAAATGAATCTAAAATATTCTTTCATTCTGTCATTATTTCTCATAAACAACTATACTGCAGTTGGACAAGAGGAATCTTCAAAACTCGCGTTTACCATTTCAGTCAACGAAAACCTTAAACCTTCCTTTAAGTCCGATGGAAGATTGCTTATTTATGTTTCTGAAACAGATGAATTTGAGCCTCGATATGTCTCAGTTTTTAATGGCATGGGATCAATCTTTGGGAAGAACATTAAAAATTGGGGAAAAAACCAAATCAAGGTTTTAAATGGCAGCAATGATTGGGTAAAAACTTCTGAATGGGGTTTTAATACTGTTCCTCATGGAGTTTATTATATACAGGCCGTTTGGAATCAAAACAGGGATTCTGAATCGCAAAGTAATTCTCCTGGTAATCTTTACAGTGAGCCTGTAATGGTTAATACACAAAAATCACAAAAAATTGAATTAACTTTCTCAGAAACAATACCCAAAAGAGAATTAGAAGACCATGAACTTGTTAGATTCTTTGAAATGCAAAGTCCTGTATTGTCCAAATGGTGGGATAAACCTATGGACTTGAAAGCTTCGTTATTACTGCCTTCTGGTTATAACGACAACCCCGATAAGACGTATCCTGTTCGATACAATATAGCGGGTTATGGAGGTCGTTATTCACGAATTAATTCTCTTGTTAAAAATAATGAATTTATGTCTTGGTGGACTTCAGAGGAAGCACCACAAATAATCACTGTATTCCTTGACGGAGAGGGGCCTTTTGGCGATTCTTATCAGCTTGATTCAGAAAATAGTGGGCCTTATGGAGAAGCAATAATTAATGAGTTAATCCCAGAAATAGAAAACCAATTTAGAATTAATGGATCTCCTAAAACTCGTTTTGTAGATGGCTGTTCTACTGGTGGCTGGGTGTCCCTAGCCTTACAACTTTATTACCCTGAGATATTCAACGGGTGTTGGTCATATAGTCCAGATCCAGTGAGTTTTAAAAAAACGCAATTGGTTGATATTTACGAAAATGAAAATGCCTTTTATAATAAACGTGGACTTTTAAGACCTAGCATGAGGGATATATATGGAGACCCGATATTTTATATACAACAAGAAATCAAAGAAGAGAATGTTCTTGGAGTATCCAATACATACGTAACTTCTGGAGGGCAATGGGGAGCTTGGAATGCCTTATTTAGTCTGAAAGGTGAAGATGGTCTCCCAAAACCAATTTTTAATCCTGCAAATGGCACAATAAACAAAGAAGTTGCCGAGCATTGGAAGAAATACGATCTACTCCTGTATACTTCTTCTAATTGGCCTGAGCTTGGACCAAAAATTAAAGGAAAAATTCATATTTGGATGGGTGATATGGATAATTTTTATTTGAATAATTCAATGCGTGATTTTGATGAATTCCTAAAAAATACTACAAACCCAAAGTTCGATGCTCAGATTGAGTTTACACCTATGAAAGGGCATTGTACCAATTATTCCCACAAGCAAATTTTAATAGAAATCCAGCAAGAGTTGAACAATATGAAATAGAAGTACGAGTAAAAGAATAACAAGTCTATCACCACAAAATAATATTCAAGAACTAGTGCAAAGATTTTAAAGGTGGAGAAAATGTTTGAGAATTATATTTAAGTATGCCATTTAAGGATAAAACACCAAGGACAAGAATAGAGTATCGCGGTAAGAATATTCGCATTTCAAGGACTAGTGGTGTATCTGCAACAGAAACAATATCTAAAGATGGTTATGGTGCTACTATAAACACGAATCACGGCATCAGGCTACATAAAAGGCTTTTTAAAGGAGCCAGAATGGGCTTACAAAATGGTAATTTTCAATTTATTGGCAGGTTTAAAGGCGGTCCCTTTAATTTCAATGTTTCCAAATCGGGTGTTAGCACCTCTATTAAAAATAAAAGAGGATCCTATAATTTATTTAAACCTAATTACTCCAGCTTTAAAATGGGTGGTGTTCAAGTGAGGGGTAAAAAAGCAGCGACACTTCAATTGATTTTTATCGGCTTTACTTTAATAGTGAATCTTATAAAATTAATTTGGCACATCACAATTACAATACTTTGGATGCTATTTTTAATACTAAAATGGATTGTAGATTTTAGTATAGGTTTCTACAAAGGATATAAAGACGCTCAAAAACCTCAGCATTAATAACTTGACTTTATCGATTTAATAAGTTGTTAGTAGTGAGATTTATAGATGATCTATTTTAAGGTATAAGTATAAACACCCAGTCGACTTAACATTGCAATAACTCTATTGTGAAAACCTTTTTAAAATTATAAATTGAGATCTAAAACAAATGTGAACGCATACCTCCAAAATCCAAGGTTGAACAACTTGAATAGCAATATAAGGTCAAGTTAAGTGATAAGAACCAGCTTAATTCTTTTGATAATCCAACTACATCAACCAATAATTAGTGCTAAAAGGACAAATGGCAGAATGAGACCCCTAAATAGTATAGTCCTTTCAATAGTGCATCAAAACACACTATTTAATTTTATAACTCCAGCTTTATTACATAAACTCCTAGAAAGTGCATTTTAAAACACTTTATAACGAAATTATCATATTATTGTGTATATTTACGATTAAAAGAGCATTACAATGCACTATAACAGTATTATAGAACAGCTTAAGGAAAGGAGAGATGCCCTTCAGGTTACACAAGCTATGCTTGCAGACTTGTCTAAAGTGTCCTTGCGAGCGCTTAAACAATTTGAAAGTGGCAAAGGAAATCCAACACTTGAAACCTTGTCTAAGCTAGCAGGTGCCTTAGGAATGGAAGTTAATTTGCAGGTAAAAATTCCAAATCATCTTAAATGAGAAAGGCCAAGGTCCTTTATAAAAATGAATGGGCAGGAACTCTTGCTCAGCATGATAATGGAAGCTTTGTATATAGTTATGAAGCATCCTGGTTGAATGATTCAACTAAACCACAGGTCAGTTTAACGCTTCCAAAACATAAAGGACCATTTCGATCTGAGAACTTGTTCCCTTTCTTTTACAATATGTTACCAGAAGGTACCAATAAACAAACGGTTTGCTATAATTTGAGAATAGATGAAAAGGATAACTTTGGTATTTTGATGGCTACAGCAAAATTTGACACTATTGGTGCAGTACGAATCCTAAAACTTGAAGACTGATGCCGATGCCCATCATAAAATACTGTCCAAGTACTCTTTTAGAAGGACAAAGTACTTATAGCAGAACAGCACTTAAGCGCGTTTTTCGTGGTAATAAAGTGAATCATGTACTTCCTTATAAAACTCCAAATTCTAATGAAGAAACGGATCAACTTTTTGTAGATAATCGCAAGAGACTTTCAATATCGGGTGTCCAGGAAAAGTTTTCTGTATTTCAGGAGAAGAATAAACTTCGACTTATACGAGAAGGTGAACAAGGAACACACATATTAAAGCCTATTCCAGGAGCGGGTAAACATCCAGATCAAATGCCAGCCAATGAACATTTGACCATGCAGATCGCTCGACAGGTTTTTGGGATTGAAACTGCTGAAAATGCGTTGATCTTTTTTAAAAATGGATCGCCAGCTTATATTACTAAGCGATTTGATGTTCGAGAAGATGGCACCAAGTGGGCCCAAGAAGATTTTGCTAGTTTAGCTGAAATGACACCGCAAACAAGTGGTGAAAATTATAAATATGTGGGGAATTATCTAAATTTATTTAACTTAATGAAAACATATGTGCCTGCTTACCAGGTCGAAGCTCCAAAACTATTTAAGCTTATTTTATTTAACTATCTCATGTCAAATGGAGATGCGCATTACAAGAATTTTTCATTGATTGAAACTTCTTTCGGCGATTTTAAGTTGAGTCCTGCATACGACCTTCTCAATAGCCGTATGCATATCAGCGATAAAGATTTTGCTTTGAGTGAAGGCATACTCCCACCTAAGGATGTGAAAGGAAAAGTAAAAGAACAATTTATCAAACTTGGGGTGATGGCTGAAATATCTCAAGGGCTGATTGATAAAAACATCAAATTATTAACTACTAATGAGGATGAAGTCAAGCAATTAATTCAACGTTCTTATTTGAAAGAAAAATTCAAACGGAATTACTTACAAGCTTATTTGACACGATTGAATAAATTGACAAGACCATAACTATTAGATCACTTTACAGGTGATAGTCAACTGGAGTATTATGAGCTTAGTACTTGTCAGTTAAGTTCTATAGTAACTTCTTATGAGGGTGAGATTACGTAGAGTGTAGATTAAGAGTTTACTCAGTATTGGAAGCATTAAAACCAATTGTTATTTTTAAGAACAATTACTATGTTATAGCATATAATTTTATTTTCAAAAATAATATTGAAAGTTGATTCCAGTCTTTTAGCACTTTTATTTGAGTCACCTATTGAATCATGATGCTTCCAAAACATGTGAATCTATAATTGAATTATAGTATTCCTCTACCAACTTTTTAAGACAAGTAATTCCTTAATTTGAAAATAATGTAAATTATAATATGAACTAATGCATATCTCCCGCTATCTCAAATCCATTATGTTTAGATTAAAATTAATGTAAGCTAAACGGAAAATATATTTAAGCATAATCATAATCACCTATTTCAAAACATATAGAAAACTATTTAGAAACGAATTCAAATCAAATTATTACAAATGACATACGTTTTAAAGCGTATGTATTCATATTAATATGCTTTTTAAGTGAATTAATCTGCTCTATGCGAGTACTTTTATTTAAAAAAAA
>NZ_PJBS01000142.1 GCF_002836055.1 Psychroflexus sp. MES1-P1E | reverse complement strand
CTATACTTTGGTTTTTATGGACACCTTATACCATTATTGATTATGTGATATTTGATTTTCAATTAAACATAAGTGATTATTATCCAATTTATGTATTACTCTCTATCATAACTATTTGGATTAGTGCTGAAGCCTTTTTAAGACCAGAGATCATATTTCTTGAGGCTAATAAGAAAGATAATATTAATAAAGAAACTCCATCTGAAGAAATCATTAAAAAAGCATCTTGGTTAAAAGAGCAAATAGCAACTAACTTGTTTTACCTTAATTCAGAATTAACATTAAAATCTTTGGCAGACAGCCTTAATATACATCCCAATATTTTATCTAAAATAATAAACGAGGGTTTGGATAAAAATTTCTCAGATTTTATAAATGAGTATCGTATTAATGCTTTTATTGATAAATTGGATAGCGATAAATATGATAACATAACGCTATTAGGTATATCTTTTGAATGCGGCTTTAATTCGAAAACGACTTTTAACAGAGTTTTTAAAAATATTAAAGGTATAACTCCTTTAAATTATAAAAAATCAATAAAAAATATGCCTGAATAGCCTTAAATGAGTCCCATTCTATAATATGGGGCTTTTGATAGTTCTATTCAGTATATGTTTGCTGAATAAACAAATACAATCAAAGATGAAACCAATGAAAAAAATAGTAATTCTTTCAATAACAGTACTGTTTTTTATTTCTTGTAAGAATACACCTGAACCACCTTTGACACTCAGTTCAGGAGAAGTGTCTAACGAAGCACATAAAAACAATATTGGAAAAATTGCTTTTATGAGCGATTGGATTCCTTTAGAAAAATTTTCTGAAAACCATTTTATTAATGAACTATCTATTTCTAACACTTCAGATTTTGGTTTCAGAATGTTTTTAGGCAAGACATTGACTTATTATCTTAGTGAATTAGAACCAGATTTATCGGTAAGAGAACTATGCAGAAAAGGAAATTTTCAATTGACATTTTTTGTTGACAATAAAGAGATTTACAAAAAAAATCTTCAAACAGGAGCAGGTTCTTGCGAGTATAAGAATTCAGCAACTGCATATGGAATTCCATTAGTAAATAAAAACATCTCTGACCATTGGGGAGTATTCTTATGGCTGAAATTTATGAAAAAAGAAGGGGGACAAAAAGCACTCTCAAATGGAAGTCACGATTTAAGGATTGAAGTCCGTCCGTACATAGAACATAAACAATTTAAAGTAGGTGATATTATTGCGCAAGGTGAGGTTAAGTTAACTTTTGTTGAAAAGGAAGTAGAAGAATCTAAAATTGCTATTCAGCCAATACAATCAACAGATAAGTGGGAAATGTCAGAGACTAATTATGATACTTTTTTAATTAGACAGTTAAATCAAAAAATCGCACAAAATTATTTTAAAGAAATCACAAGTATTGTCGTTGTAAAAGAAGGAAAATTATTGATTGAGGAATACTTTAATGGAGCAAATAGAAACACACTTCACGATACTCGTTCTGTAGGAAAAACATTGGCATCTACTATTATGGGAATTGCTATTAAGGAAGGGCATCTTGAAAATGAGAATCAAACACTAAAAGACTTTTATAATCTTAAATCATATAAAAATTACTCGTCACAAAAAGGAAATGTAACACTTAAGAGTTTGCTAACTATGAGTTCAAGTTTTGATGGTTCAGATATGAATCCAGATTCTCCAGGGAACGAAGAAAATATGTATCCAACCTCTGATTGGGTAAAATTTGGATTGGATTTGTCTATGGATTCTAAAAAAACAATTGGAAATGAATGGGATTACTTTACAGCAGGAGCCGTAATATTAGGAGATGTTTTGAATAAAACAGTTCCAGAAGGGTTAGAAAAATATGCAGATAAGAACCTATTTAAACCCTTGGGAATATCAAACTATAAATGGCAATTTACAACAAGTAATGTTCCTAATACTGCTGGCGGATTTCAAATGAGCAGTTTAGATAATGCTCGTTACGGACAATTATATCTTGATAATGGAATGTATAATGGAAAACAAATTTTATCAGAAAAATGGGTAGAATCAAGTCTTTCAAAACAAATAGCATTATTAAAAATGGAGAATGAATTTTATGGCTATTTATTATGGAATAAAAAGTATAACGTAAATAATCAAGAGATAGAAGCCTATTATGCAAGTGGAAACGGTGGAAATAAGATATTGATTTTTAAAGATCTAGATGCTCTTGTTGTTGTTACTGCGACAGCATACAATCAAACTTATATGCACTATCAGGTAGATGAAATAATAGAGAATTATATACTTCCTATCTTAATGGAAAAGTAGCCAGCACCTAGTCGAGTATGAAAAGGGGGATTTCACCCCTAAACCTCTCACAGAACCGTACGTGAACCTCTCAATTCATACGGCTCTTATTATGCGGTCAGTAGTTAGGTTAGTTGATAACCTAATGCCCAATGATAAAACATATTTGGATAATCTTTAGTTATGCGCCTTAACCACTTTACGGCTAAAACTCGGCTTCTTTTGAAGCGTTTATACCTATTTAAAATCCATTTGATTATCCGATGATGGAGATAATAAAAAACAGGTTTAAGAGCCTTGCGTTTTATTTTCCCATAGTAATTTATCCAGCCCCTAATTTTGGGGTTCAGCAGTGTTGCCAAGTCTTGTAAATTACTTCTGGTTTTCCTATGAATGTTTAAGTCCCTTAAATCTTTTAGAATTCGTTTCTTCGATTTTCGACTCATCTTACAATCATACTGTAAAAAATAACCGCCTTTTCTTAATTTGGTCATCATGGGTTGGAAACTAAATCCTAGGAAATCAAATTGAACTGAAAATCCTTTTTGATTCCTTCCCTGTTTCTTGCAGTACACTATTTTCGTCTTGTCTGGATGAACTGTAAGTCCACATTGTTCAAAACGTTTCTTTACTTCAGCAAGCATATCATTTGCTTGCTGATGTGTGCTGCAATGAATAACCATATCATCGGCATAACGAACCATTTTTATCTTTGGATAATGTCTTGCAAGCCATTTATCTATACCATAATGTAAAAATAAATTGGAGAGCAAAGGACTTATTACTCCGCCTTGAGGTGTTCCTTTTCCTTTTGGATAACTTAATGTGCCATCTTTAAGTTGGATAGGTGATTCTAACCATCGCTGTATATACATTTGTACCCATGGTTCTGAAACATCTACTTTCAGCGCTTTATAGAGTAATTCGTGATTGACATTATCAAAAAATTCTTGAATGTCCAAATCTATTACCCAGCTGTATTTCTTTACATTACGCTGCACTTCTTTTACGCCTTGATGCGCACTCTTATTGGGTCTATACCCATAAGAATTATCCATAAACTTGGCTTCCAATCGTGGTTCAATATACGTTTTGATAACCTGTTGTGCGATTCGGTCGCTAACCGTTGGGATTTCCAATGGACGCGTTTTACCTCCCTCTTTGGGAATGAATACGCGTTTTACATTTTGAGGAAAATAACAACCAGAAGCTAAGCGATTCCATATTTTATACAATTCCTTGGATCGATTTTTTTCAAATCCTACCAAAGTTTGCAAATCTATTCCCGCACTTCCTTTGTTGCTTTTCACCAACTTGTAGGCTTCCCAAACCATCATCTTTGTAATGGGTACTGACTTTGTTTGTTCTTTAAAAATCATCCTTACGCTTTAAGTTGTTTTTAATTCTAAACTGCATAATTGAACCCCTTTGCTCCACTTACATTACACAAGCTTCAACACTACTACGGGTTCATCCGCCACCTAAACAAGTATTGGTAATCGTCTTACAGGTATTGCCTGTTTGAGGTTTCCCTTTATCACTTTGATTAGCCTTCCTGTGTTCCAAAATAAAGCCTAAATAAAAGTCATGCCCCCTTTATGACGGTTGCCACATAGCCAGTAATTAGGTATCCGCTTCGCTCTTCCCTACAACCTCGATATTTGTAGGTTTTGACAACAACTTGTCTTTTCGTCACTTCATCGGTAAGTTCGCTTTCGCTCATCTCTTTTATTCTCACCTGACTGTTTATACAGCCTTTTCTCCTATCGCTTCATCCACCTTAGTTACCCAAAGTACATCATAGAAGTGGTTTGATTAGTTCTCCTAAAATACCTAATCGGAAGACCTCCTTCCATCTTTATTCTAGTTACGATGTCTTTCGACATCTCACAGCACACATCGAGTAGACGGGTGACGACTTAAAGTCGCCACTGCGCCTCTCACACCACCGTACCCTTCGACATGGCTCAGGATAAACCAAGCGGGTCTCGTATACGGCGGTTCAATAATGATACATCAACGTTTGTAGTATTCCACTAAACTAATATAACCCCTCTTTTTCAACCGTTCAATTGTAATGGTCGTACCAAGAATTGGGCTTTGAGCTACTGCCCATCCTCCCATTCTCGTTCTACTCCAAGCATAAGCTTGTCCTTGGTTTACTCCTAAACGAATAAGGTTTTTCCTCTTTCGCTCGGGCTTTTTCCAATGATGCCAAATACAATATCGCAGTCTGTTTCTTAACCATTCTTCCAACTTTTTAAGTTTGACTTGAATGGATGCTTGTTTGTAATAATTTATCCAACCTCGAACCAATAGGGTAATGCTGTGGATTCGTTCATTAAATTCGGCAGGAATAGTCTTCTTGGTTAACATTTTAAGCTTTGCTTTAAAGGTTTTCCATTTCGACTTTTCTACGACTAATTGATATTTCCCTTTTTCTCCCTTTTTATAAGATGCAACAAAAAAATGTCCTAGTAAACTAAAAGTTAGAGAACGACCAATACCGCTCTTTTCTCGATTTATTGGTAATCGAAGTTTTTGCTTTAAATACAAATAGAGATTATTTCCTACTCGTTTTGCAGCTTTCTTACTCTTAACATTTACACTAAAATCATCAGCATATCTTACATAAGCTAAGTTTCTACTTTCAAGTAATTTATCCAGCTCATTGAGAAGGATATTTGACAGCAGAGGGCTTAAAGGGGAGCCTTGCGGAACTCCTTTCGTTCGCTTTTGTAATTTGCCATTAATGAGTATTGGTACTCTAAGAAATGAACGCAATAACTTTAGGGTTTGCTTGCATTTTACTTTTCTGTAAATCGACTCTAACAAGACATAATGTTCTACTTCATCAAAGAAAGACTTCAAGTCAATATCTACAATATGCCGGTAAGCTGAATTGATAAGCTTCAAGCTTTGTGCAATGGCTTGCCTTGCATTGCGCAATGGGCGGAATCCGTAGCTGTGCTGTTGGAAGTCTACCTCAAATATAGGCTGCAATACTTGATGCAATGCTTGCTGAAACACCCTATCTGTGGCCGTTGGTATCCCGAGTAACCTCGTTTTACCATTGCTTTTAGGTATTTCAACGCCTAGTATTGGAGATGGCTGATAAACTCCACTTTTTATTTGCTCAGTGTCTTTGCTTTCCGTTTGCTTGTCGTGTAGATTTAAGTGTTTGCACACTTTTGCCATCTACTCCACCTGCTCCCTTGTTGCGGTACACCTGCAAATAGGATGCGTTTAGATTCTCTTTTGATATTAATTGTTTAATCATAAATACTGCATTCC
>NZ_PJBS01000141.1 GCF_002836055.1 Psychroflexus sp. MES1-P1E | reverse complement strand
TAAGGAAGATAACACATATCGGATTTTTTTGTTGTTTCCTAATCCAAATTTATTGAATAGAATAAATATGATTAAGACCAGTCCGGAAATTATACTTAAAACTGGAAAAACACTTAAAACATTCATGTTGATAAATTAAAATGGCAAAGGTAGTCTCAATAGACCTATAAACACAATACGAAAATTGTATTAGGTTATAACTGATGAATTATAGTAAAATAATACAGACTTAAACGTCCTTATTTTAGATTATTTAAATAAGTCTTAAGCTCTTTTAAATAATGACAATAACATGCGTTATCATTCGATACTTTACTTAAACGTCTAATGCCCCAATAACTTGATAATATAAAATAGGCCGCTTGTTTTGGTTCTACATCATTACTTATAGTTCCGTTTTTTATTTCCTTTTTCAACGTATTTTCAATCGTTATTTGCCAATCTAAAGTTACCTCGTTAAGCGCTGATGTCAATTCGGAATTCCATGGTGTCATTTATTGCGTTAAATTTCCAAGTGGACAACCATATGCAAATTTTAAAATTAAATTAAATAATACAGCTTTAGAAGTAACTAAAGTAAAATTAAAACCGCTCTCAAAAGAGCTCAATACCATTGTAAATGGTACAGAAGAAATAATAGATTTTAAAGGAATGCTGTTAGATTAAATTATATGTAAATATAGTTTTAATGCGTCTCATATTATTTAATACGGATAACAAGCCAGGGATTAAAATGGTCTAAAAATTTAGTAAATTCTTTTTAAGGATTTCAGCAACTATTTTATGTGTTTGGTTTAGAATTATGAGAGCTCTAAGACTATTGCGTACCAGAGGATTGCTTAAAAAAAGTGGCCTTAGGTTCCTTTTTGATCTATTTAATACTCTTAAATTGGATATTACAGAAGAATTTTCGGATATTCATATTTGTGTACCCAAAACAATTTAAGTTTATACAGTAGATTTAGATTCGGCTTCGGTACTTTGAAATTCTTTTTTTATTTGAGAAATCCAAGTGGTCAATCTTTCATTTGTGAGTTGAGGCTCGTTGTCCTCATCTATAGCAAGACCATAAAATAATTCGGTATTTTCCTCACTTATTGCTACAGAATCTGTGTGTTGATACCCCTTCGTAGGCCAATACCCTATAATCTGACCACCATTTTTAATAACCTCTTTGGCTAATATGCCAATACCATCTACAAAGTACTCTGCATATGCCATTTGATCACCTAAACCATAAATGGCTACGGTCTTATTTGTAAAATCAATGGTTTTAAAATCCTCAAAAAAATCTTCCCAATCACTTTGTAAATCACCATCATACCAAGTAGACAATCCTAAAATAAGTTTTTCATAATTTTTAAAATCAATAACAGTGGCATCTCCTATTTCCATTAAATCTAGATTATCATGTTTCCAGAGTGTAACAAAATCTCTAGTTATATCATCAGTAATTCCAGTTTCAGATCCATAAAACAAGGCTATATTTTCCATTCTATACAGTATATAAATAATGTTGCAAACTTACTTTATTTTTATTTAAACTAAATAAGAATAGTTTTTAATATATGTAAGTGCTCGACCTCAGACCCCTTTTTAGCAATACAATTGGTCAAGCTTTTTTAATAAGAAATTGTATTCATGCGCTCACAGGTTTAGAAAAAGTACAATTGTTACCAGGAGAGGTCGCCATAATAATAGAAGAAAACAAGTAGCATCACTTTTAAAAACGATGATCTCTGCTAAGAATGGCTGTTTTTATGAAGATTGTTTGGAGATACACAAAATTTTAATTGACACGTGTTGACGAATTTTAAAACGCCCCCAACTAATTGTTATTGAGAGGTTTCAAAACTTTCTGGGATATTTCAAATTATATCATTATAGTTGACTAATGTTTTTATAAATAGTAATAAGTAATATATCATGTTTTCGCCAACGCGCCATCTGTGTTATAAATAGCTTCATCCTCAGGATAAACCTATTTATAAAATGTCCTATAATGTACAGCGTTATGTAACTTTGTTTTGAAAAAAAGCTTTTTACCAATACTAACCTTCTTTATTTTTTTCTTTGTAAAAGTTTCTTTAACAATGTAATGGAATACTCTTTGCCCGAAGCGACGATAGGAGTGAAGTGGGAATGTGTTTGGAATGGGAATAAAACCTATAAAATATTTTTAAAATTTCCTTATTAACAATTTTAGAGAGAAGTTATATTATTGTAAATTTCATTAACAAAATTTACTTATTAAATGCAAAATAAAAATATATCATATCTACTTTTTATAAACTACTTAAAGGTTAATCTTAATAAAGGTAATATATGATTGGAATTGAAATTTTTGCTGGTGCAGGAGGTATGTCAACTGGTGCTGTAAATGCAGGTATAGATGTTTTGATGGCAATTGAGAATAATCCATACGCTGCTCAAACGTATCTTGCAAATCATAAAAAAACGACTGTAGTTATTGATGATATAGAAAATATAAAAGAAATAAAATTTGAAAGAGGTAAACAAGAAGTAATTTTATTTGGAGGACCTCCTTGTCAAGGTTATTCTTATTCAAATAGAAAAACAAGATCATCTAAAAATCCAAAAAACTGGCTTTTTAAAGAGTTTATGAGAAGTATTGAAATGGTAAATCCAGATTGGATTGTCATTGAAAATGTACCTGGATTAAAAAAAATGGACAATGGATTCTTTCTTAAAGCAATATGCGATGATTTACACTCTTTAAAATACACTCCAAGTTTTAAGATTCTTAATGCTGCAGATTTTGGAGTTCCACAAAAAAGAGAAAGAATTTTTATTGTAGCTTCAAAAAAAGGGATAGCATTCGATTTTCCAATTGGAGATTTTGTAAATAATCACGTAACAGTAAAAGATGCTCTTTCTGATTTACCTAATTTAAAGAATGGTTCTATGGAGCCGAAATTAAAATATAAATCAAAAGTAACCTCTGAATATGCTAAAAAATTACGTGGGAGCAAAAGAGTAGTTACTCAAAATTATGTTTCAAAAAACTCTAAAACAGTTATTGAAAGGTATAAACATATAAAGCAAGGTAATAATTGGAATGATATTCCAGTAAACCTAATGGCAAACTATAAAGACCATACAAGGTGTCATAGTAGTATTTATAGAAGATTAAACGAAAATGCTCCAGCGGTTATTATTGCAAATTATAGAAAAAGCATGATGATTCATCCAATTGAAAATAGAGGATTATCAGTTAGAGAAGCAGCAAGATTACAATCTTTTCCAGATCATTACGAGTTTATAGGTTCTCTAGACCAAAAACAACAACAAGTTGGTAATGCTGTACCACCAATCCTAGCAGAAGCCATTTTTAAAAAAATAAAAACATATTCTATATGAGTTGGGTCGATACCACATATGAGATAGCAATGAAAGCTTTATTTAGAAGCAAATTAAAAGAAACAAAGGGTAATCAATTGTTTGGAGAATATGAATCCATTAGAAATTCCCTTGTAAAAGATAATTTTTTTGCCGAAATTAAGGCTAAGGAGCCTGATCTCTCTGATCACAGTCAAAAGCATATTCAAGATGTTTTAGAAAGAGCATATAAAGTAATAGGTGATAAAGAATTTAAAAATTTCACTCCTCATGAAATATATTGCTTAGCAATGATGATTCTTTTTCATGATGTTGGAAATATTTTTGGGAGAAACGGGCATGCCTCAATAGAGAAAATCTCAGAAGTATATAATAGATATAGAGCTAATCATAGCAACTACCGAAATGAAAAAAGAGTTATTGCACTTGGAGCAAGTGCTCATTCAGGTAAAGCAAGAGATGGATCTAAAGACACTTTAAGATTTATAAAAGAGGGGAATATTGAAGGAAATAAAGTCAATCTTTTAGAGTTGTCTGCTATTTTAAGGTTTGCAGATGAACTAGCAGAAGGAAAACAAAGAACTTGTTCTTTTTTATTAGATACGAAACGTTATAAGAAAGGAAGCCTTATTTATCAAAAATATGCAAAAATAACAACTATAGATATTGATAGAGCAGGAGAAAGAATAAATATTTCATATGAAATAAATGTCAGTAAAAAATTTAATAAAAAGGAGCAGGAAGAGATAGCAGAGTTATTGAGATTCACCTACTATAGGGCAAGTAAATTAGACATAGAGAGACGGTATACAAAGCACTATTCTGAAATAGTAAAAAAATTTAAAAGTGTCTCTGTAGCTTATTTTTTCTCAGTCGATGAGATTCCAATAGATTTGAATCTCAAATCTATTGTTTTTGAAGATAAATATCCAATGCCTGATTTAGAATTTAATGATGATGCGACTGTTGCGTTGTATAATTCTATTAAAGAAGATTGTAATGATTATGACACTGATAATTTAATAAATCTAATTAAAAGTAAAACTTAATATGGAGAATCCATTTGTTTTTGATAGACCAAATAATGTTAGTATAGAGCAATTTATTAAATTCTATATTAAGGAGAATATTTATACCAAATTTCTTGAATCTACACGAAACATATTGCTGATAGGAGTAAGAGGAAGTGGTAAGACTTCAACATTGAGATATTACTCTTTTCCCATACAATATGCAAATCCTGAAGTAAGTAATAAATTCGATGTTGTTGGAATTCATATTCCAAGTAAGCACCCACTTTTTAGTAAAAGAGAATATTTACTTTATGAAAACAATAATAAAAAGAGTGTAGTTGTTGAACATTTTTTATGTATTAATATAATATCTTGTATCTGTGAAACATTTATTGAAAGTTCTGCAAATCTTGATTTAACTAAAGAAATTGAGGAATTAATTTTAAAAAATCTTTCTTTCATTTTAGAGTCTGATTTCCCTCAGAATACGTCTTTATTTAAAAGTATTAAATTATTTCTTAATAAAGAAGCTAATGCTAGTCAGAGAAAGTTGAATAATGAAAATTTTGAAAGTTTTATAGATTTTTCTTTTTCGTTTAATAATACGGTAATTCCATTTTTAGAACAATTGAAAAATATTCCAAAACTTAAAGGATCACATTTTTCATTATTTTTTGATGACATTCAGGATTTAGGAAAAATCCATCAAGAAATTATTAATTCTTGGATTTCATATAGAGATAATAAATTATTTAGTTTTAAAGTCGCTACAGCAGATATTAAGCCATCTTTTATAACATCTACAGGTGGAGTAATATTAGAAGGTCACGATTTTGTAAAGATTGATTTAACAAAAAGACTATATAATAAAGATTCAGAATTTAGCAAATTTGCAAAAGATGTTATTGCAAAAAGATTAGTTATTGCCAAAATAGATTCAAGCGTTGATGATTTCTTACCTGAAAGTAAGAATTTTCGAATTGGACTTGACGAAGGAAGAGAGAAAGCAAGAGAAAAAGCTAAAGAAAAATATCCAAATCCAAAAGGCACACAAATTAATGACTATGTTGCTAAGTATGGTAGAGCAATATATTTTAGAGAAAGAAATTCTAAGGCAAATATTCCTGTTTATTCAGGTTTTGAAACTTTAGTAGATATTTCTACAGGAGTAATCAGAAACTTGTTAACACCTGTTTATTTTATGTATGAAAAGCAACGTGCTAACTCAAGTTCAGATTCCATAAAACTAATACCTTCTAATATTC
>NZ_PJBS01000159.1 GCF_002836055.1 Psychroflexus sp. MES1-P1E | reverse complement strand
AAGCACTGAGATCCTTACCTTCTTTTTCTTTAGACGTGAATTGCTTAACTTTTCTACCAATTCATCGGCTAAGCTCAGCGGGATGGCAACAAATGCACAATCTGGTTTAAGCTCGATGTTTCCCAATTGATCTTTGTTTAGACCGCCTTGTTTGAAGAACAATCCTGCAATATCCCCTTTAGAAATTTTATCTTTTCGCCCACCAGAAATAAATAAAGTCTCCCAATATTGGGGTTTCGGATGTATTTTTTGTGACGATTTCGAAGAGACATCAATACCTTTCACATCTTTAATAAACTCAGGTAGAGACTCCCGTTCCCATTTTAATATATAAGCTGTTCCTTTAGAGTTCACTCTAGCCGTTCTACCATTTCTATGGATAAACTCTTCTTCATGACGTGGGAGTTCATAATGAATAATAAATTTCAGTTCTGGAATATCGATACCTCGAGCAGCCAAATCTGTAGCTACCAAGATCTGTGAGCTCCCATTTCTGAATTTTATCAAAGCCCGTTCCCTATCCTTTTGTTCCATCACCCCTGAGAAACAGGTATGACTGATGTTTTGTCGATTTAAATAAGAACTTACTTCATCTATGCTATCTCTTAAATTACAAAATACAATTCCAGGCGCATTGCCTAGATGATGTACTAAATCTACCAGTGTTTTTAACTTACTCTGACTTGGAGAAACCACTGTTTTAATAGTTAACTTTGATGGTGTTTTTTTATTCAAATAGTTAACGATGCTAGGCTTATCCAGTCTTACAAAACCAGGAATAGAAAGACCCTGTGTTGCGGAGGTTAACACCCGTTTGTTAAGGTTGGGCAACTGACTGATAATTGCCTTCATTTCTTCCTCAAAACCGACTTCTAAAGATTTATCGAACTCATCTAAAATTAGAGTTTGGATGCTGGCTTTGGAAAAACGCTCACTATTGAAATGATCTAAAATTCTACCGGGGGTTCCGATTAGAATAGCAGGGTTATGTTTGATTTCAATTTTGTCTTTGGAGACAGGTCTGCCCCCGTATACCGCATTGACTTTATAACCAGATCCCATCGTGCGAATCACTTGCTCAATTTGAATAGCCAATTCTCTTGATGGCACCAGTATTAAGGCTTGGACATCAGGAGATTCAGGGTCTAAAATAGTTAATAAAGGCAATGAAAACGCCAAGGTTTTACCGGTTCCTGTTGGTGATAATAGAATGGTATTAGTGGTGTTTTCAATTAAGGGAATCGCTTCCTCCTGCATAGGATTCAAGACTTGAATATTTAATTTTCGTAAAATATCCTCTTGTGATTTTATATGATTTGCCATAATGCTTATTTCTTTTTAGAACGGTCAGACGTTGAGTGCTCAGTACTGGACTGAGCCAAGTGATGTGCTAGTACTTTATCGACGAGTTCTTCTTTGGTTAAATGATGGAATACCGTTTTGATCTTCGTTTTAAACTCTTCGGAGACCTCTCTATTTGGTTTGGTTTTAAATATTTTTTTGGCCCATAATAACGCATTGTTTTCTTCTATGCTTTGGGCATCCGCTTTTTTGAATTTATGAAAGACAATGCCCAATTCATTTTCAAAATCAGCAATCTCTGCAATTTCTTCGTGTTGCAAAATCGTTAATGAAAGTCCCTTTGCTCCTGCTCTAGCCGTACGTCCACTTCTATGGACATAAGCTTCACAAGTATCGGGCAAATGATAATTGACAACATAGGACACTTCCTTAACATCAATACCACGCGCAGCTAAATCGGTTGCCACTAGAATATCGATATGACCTTCTCTAAATTGACCCATAATACGGTCCCGAATGCCTTGGGTTAAACTACCGTGTATAGCTCCTGAAGAGAATTTATTAATCGCCAATTTCTTAGCTAGTTTATTCACTGCTGCTTTGGTTTTACAAAATATAATACCACGCTCACCCCCTTTAGAATTTAAAAAATGAAGCAAAACGTCTAGCTTTTCAATCGGCTCTACAACCACATAATGATGGTCGATCCCTTGATGTCCAAGAGTGGTTGTATCCACTTCTATGGTAACAAGGTCTTTCGACATATAATTCTGTACCAATTGTTTAACCGTACCGGGCATAGTCGCCGTAAATAAGAGCGTTCTTCTGGTCTTTGGTATGGCTTTTATAATGGTATCAACTTCTGATTTTAGAGCGCTTAGCATTTCATCAGCCTCATCCAATACAGCATATTTTAAATGCTTTAAATCAATGGCCTCCCGCTTCATGAGATCAAGCAATCGCCCAGGTGTAGCCACCACAAGATGGGTTGTGCTGTTTAGCTTCTCAATTTGAGGTTTTATGGGTGTACCACCGCATAAGGAGGCGATATGTATTTGGTCACTCAGACTAGCAAAAGAGAGAAGATTATTATAAATCTGCTGACCTAATTCTCTAGTAGGTGCTAAGATAAGCGTCTGTATAAAGGTGTTTTCAGTATCGATTAAGTGTAATAAAGGCAAGCCAAAAGCAGCGGTTTTTCCTGATCCTGTTTTTGACAAAACCACTAGATCTTCGTTTTGATTTAGGACAACAGGAATGGTCTTTTCTTGGACTTCAGTAGGAACAGAAATCTGCAAGCCGACTAAACTCCGCTGTAAGTGCTCATTAATTCCTAAATCTAAAAACTGTTTTGACATAAAAAATATTTTTGCAAAGGTAACCTTTTATAAGCCCAAAAAAGCCCCAGTTCAAAATTTGAACTGGGGCTTTAGCTCTATAGGGTGTGATGTTCTACACGTTAAATCTAAAATTCATAATATCACCGTCTTTGACGATGTACTCCTTACCTTCAACGCTAAGTTTACCAGCATCTCTTATTTTTGCTTCACTACCAAAGTGCACAAAATCATCAAATTTGATAACCTCTGCCCGAATAAAGCCGTGCTCAAAGTCTGAGTGTATCACTCCAGCCGCTTGTGGTGCCGTTGCGCCTACTTTTACTGTCCATGCTCTTACTTCTTTCTTGCCAACGGTAAAATAAGTTTGTTGATTCAATAATCTATAAGCCGAGCGGATCAGTTTTCCAGCACCTGCTTCTTCTAGACCAATATCTTCAAGGAAAAGCTTACGCTCCTCATAGTCTTCCAGTTCTGCAATATCGGCTTCAATACCGACAGCAAGAACCAAAACTTCCGCATCTTCGTCAGTTACCGATGCCATCACACGATCTACGTGCGCATTGCCATTCACGGCAGAGCCTTCATCAACATTACAGACATACATCACAGGTTTATCGGTAATGAGCTGCATGGGCTTTACAATATCCTCGCGATCTTCTTCAGAAATTTCTAGAGCCCTCACCGACTTGCCAGTTTCCAAACCAGTCTTTAGCTTTTCTAGAACGGACATTTCTCGTTGGGCCTCTTTGTTTCCCGTTTTGGCAGCGCGCTTGGTTTTTTCTAGCTTTTTATCAACAGCCTCTAAGTCTTTAAGCTGCAATTCGATATCGATAGTTTCCTTATCGCGAATAGGATCTATATTCCCATCAACGTGTATAATATTATCATCATCAAAACATCGTAACACATGCAAAATCGCATCGGTTTCTCGTATGTTTCCCAAAAATTGGTTACCTAAGCCTTCGCCTTTACTCGCGCCTTTTACCAAACCTGCAATGTCTACAATCTCAACCGTTGCTGGTACGACCCGTTCTGGATCGACTAGTGATTCCAGTTGCTCAAGACGAGGATCGGGAACATTCACCACGCCAATATTAGGTTCTATTGTACAAAACGGAAAATTAGCGCTTTGCGCTTTCGCATTGGACAGCGAGTTAAATAAAGTCGATTTTCCTACGTTGGGTAAGCCTACAATTCCTGCTTTCATAAAATTAAGTCTTCAAATTTCAAGTTTGCAAAGATAAGGTTTTTTTGCGCGTTGCCTACCTATGCGGGATATCAAATTTATAGAGAAATCTATGTCTTTTTTAGGTTGATTTTATACCTGCCCCACTTAGAAATTTTCACCAGTTAGTTTAATTCTTTTACGTTCACCTCTAGCCGTTTGCCAAAGGTGAAGTAACCCCTAAAGGTTTTGCGTTAGCTTTTGTTCTCATCACCAACCCTAACTTCTATAATACTTCCCAGATTGGTCGTATAGGCTTGAGACAAATGCTCTCTGCGCATTTTCCATACCTTTCCTAAATCTTGACTTCCAAAACGCACCGCTCCTGTTCCGTAGGCGCCATTCAGCCGATCTATTTTTTGCATCAATTGCTTGTGTTTAGGATTCTCTGCCGTAAAAAAAGCCAACTGACGTTGGTCTTCAGGAACCAAACCCATAACAATCACACCTGCCTTTTTGTAGTAATAATCGGGATGGTAAATTTTTTTGAGTCCTTCTACGGCAAACTTGATCAAATCTATACTGGAATTTGTAGGATAGCCTGTCTGCACCACAATGCTGTTTTGATACTGTGGTAGATCCTGCCGAAATTTATTGGTTTTCAAAAACACATAGACCATCTGGCAGCAACTCCCCTGCCGGCGGAGTTTCTCTGCCGATTTGATGGCAAAACTACTCACACGCTCTTGGATATAGTCGAACTCTTTGTACTGCTTATCGAAAGACCGCGTAGTCGCTATAGCTTTTTTATGAGCAGGCGTTTCCAGCTCGAGAGTCCGTCGACCTTGGAGTTCGTTCTTAAGGCGCAAGCCTACCACACTCATTTGCTTTCTCACCCATTCATCTGGTAATTCAGAAAAGGCATAAGCGGTGTGAATATTATTTTTTTTTAGCCGTAACGCATGCTGCCGACCTATACCCCATACATCTTCTATCTTTAACCATTTTAAAGCTTTTATTCTGGCAGCATCGTCTTTCATAATAAACACACCTTTGGTCTGTTCTGGGAACTTTTTGGAAATTCTGTTGGCAATTTTACTTAAGGCCTTGGTTGGCGCAAGGCCTATGCTTATTGGAATTCCCGTTCCTTTTTCCACCACATATTTTATCTTTTCACAATAGGCCTGCATATCGTAGTTCCCAAAGCCGCTAAATTCTAAAAAAGACTCATCGATACTATAAATTTCCAGATCTGGGGTAAAGTTACTTAAGATGTTCATCACCCGCGAGCTCATATCCCCGTAAAGCGCATAATTGGATGAAAAGACTTGAATGTTATGCTGCTTAAATATTTTTTCAAACTTGTAGGTGGGAGCACCCATCGGAATGCCCAAAGCTTTTGCTTCATTGCTTCTCGCGATAACACAGCCATCATTGTTAGATAAAATCACCACAGGCTTATCGCGCAGATTGGGATTGAACACACGCTCACAAGACGCGTAGAAATTATTGCAGTCGACTAGTCCAAACATTACTCTACTTTTTTAATCACAGTGGTCACCATACCCCAAATTACAAACTCGTTATCGGCTGTAACTTGTATAGGCGGATACTCTTTGTTTTCTGGGATGAGCCAAATGGTGTCTTTTTCTTTTTTGATGCGCTTTACGGTAAACTCTCCATCGACAAAACACACCGCTATTTTATCATCCTTAGGCTCTAGGCTTCTATCGATAATAAGCAGATCTCCATCGTTGAGCCCCGCTCCTACCATACTTCGTCCTCGGACACGAGCATAAAAAGTAGAGCTAGGGTTTTTAATAAACTCCCGATTCAGATCGATTTTGATGTCTAAAAAATCATCTGCAGGACTGGGAAATCCTGCACTAATCCCTTGGTTTACAAAGGGTAAATCCAGATTTCTGGATAGATCTGGAGGAAAAATTTCAAGGGCAGGATGCCCGTGGTAATGGACCACATGTAACATAGGCTTTTCTTACAAATTTAGGATATATTCCTAATATTTGGAATATATCCGTATTAATTAACGTTTATCAATTTTATAAAGACTTATAAGCGATTTCAAGTCAAAATAAAACATTGATAATCAGATGATAAACTATTTTATACTTATGCTATCCATATTTTTCTGGTGTTTTGTTTACTTCATGCAAAATGGTCTACCTCGCTGTGCTTGTGGATAGTTGAAGTTTTGTTCAAAATAAGTTTAACATGTGATAAAAGGACTTTGCAACTATCCTGTCCCTTCAGGGAGATGATAATTTTCACCAAAGACCTCTAGACTATTTGGTTGACTTATGACTAACACCAAACGAATAATTATATACCTCTTCTTTCAGTTTTTAGTTTATGAATAAGTTAGAGTTAACTATTTTATGAAAAAAATTAAAAAATTATTCAATTTCACTTACTTTTAAATACTCTTTATAAAAAACTCATGTATAAAAAATACCATATCGCTTTAGGATTATTCTTCCTTTTGAGTTTACCTTCTAAAGCGCAGCAATTTATTGAAAATTGGGATGGCACACCCAACTTAGAACGACACCAAGTCACCTTTAATTTCTTTGTTCCAGGAATACGATATGAATTAGGCTTATTTAAGAATGTTAGTATTTCTAATAGTTTTTCTCCCGGACTCGCCTATTACCAAGAAGGATATACTTTTGGATTCGTCTGGCACACTCGAGTGAGGTATTATCATAATTTTAAAACGCGCTATGATATGAATAAAAAAGTAATAGGTAATTCTGCTAATTACATCGCCCCAGCAAGAAGTGTATTTTGGCAACCTTTACAAATTAGTAACAACCTAGATGGGCAAAAAAATTTCTCGCTTGCTTTTTATGGTTTATTGTACGGGTTACAAAGAACCAACGAAAAGGGATTTAATACAACCTTAGAATTTGGATTTGGTTATTACGATGGTTTTGGTGTCCCTAGTGGTTATGGACCTTTATTCAATTTTACTTTTGGTTGGGTAGCCACAAATAGAAAATCTAGGAAAGCAATTGTAGACCCCGTTATATTAGATTAAATAGTGATTCTCAGACGATCCCAGAATAGCTTCACTTCGCCTGCGTATATCTTCCAAGTCATGGCTTTTTTCAAAAGAGTTTTCAGCTACTTTCATGATCATCTCGGCATGCTGTCTCACTGCTTTTTTATGAATGCTGTGATGTGTGTAGTTATAAATAGTGATCATCGCTTCCATAAGCCGAATCACCACAGAAGGACTTCCTTTTGAAAATTGACGGATTTGTAAAAAAGCGGCATCCAGAGCACCTCGATAAGGTAAAGGCCTGTTTTAGTCGTAGCGGTTTATTTTTGCTCCAATAGCTTTTAGCCTCCCATCGATATCTTCATATCCTCGGTCGATCTGTTCTATATTGTGGATAGTAGAGGTGCCTTTTGCAGACAAGGCCGCAATTAAAAGGGAAATACCAGCTCTTATATCTGGACTGGTCATCGTTGTCGCTTTGAGCTCTGACTCAAAATCGTGACCTATAACTGTCGCCCGGTGAGGATCACAAAGTATGATCTTAGCACCCATATCAATTAATTTATCCACGAAAAAAAGTCGACTTTCAAACATTTTTTGATGAATCAAAACACTTCCTCTAGCTTGAGTGGCAACTACCAAAATGATACTGAGCAAGTCTGGTGTAAATCCTGGCCATGGCGCATCACTAATGTTCATGATGGACCCATCTATAAATGAAGCGATTTCATAACCATTTGTATGCGCAGGAATATAAATATCGTCTCCTCTTTTTTCTAATTGAATTCCTAGCTTCTTAAAAGTAACAGGGATAATACCTAAGTTGTCCCAGCTCACATTTTTGATAGTGATTTCACTCTTGGTCATCGCAGCCAGACCAATCCAAGATCCAATTTCAATCATATCTGGGAGAACGCGATGCGTACATCCCGATAAACTTTCAACACCTTCAATTTTTAATAAATTAGAACCAATGCCTTCAACTTTTGCGCCCATAGACACCAACATTTTGCACAATTGCTGGATATAGGGCTCGCAAGCAGCATTGTAGATACTTGTTTTACCTTCAGCAAGAACAGCTGCCATCAAAATATTGGCAGTTCCAGTGACCGAAGCTTCCTCCAAAAGCATGTCGGCTCCCTTCAACCCTTTTGTGGCCTCTACCCCATAAAAACGTTCTTCTCTGTTGTATCTAAATTTTGCACCGAGTTTTACAAATCCACCAAAGTGAGTATCTAAACGTCGTCTTCCAATTTTATCGCCTCCTGGTCTGGGAATATATCCTTTACCAAAACGGCCTAAAAGCGGTCCAACAATCATGATAGACCCTCTTAAACTAGTGCCTTCATCCTTAAATTTTTGACTCTCTAAGTAATCCAAATTTAGCTCATCCGACCTAAATGAATAACTTCCTTTGCCTAATTTCTGAATTTTCACTCCCAAGTTTCCAAGTATTTCGATGAGTTTATTTACATCTCTAATATCTGGAATGTTATGGATTCTGACTTCATCTGGAGTTAATAAGACAGCACAAAGAATCTGCAAAACTTCATTTTTCGCCCCTTGAGGTTGGATTTCACCTTTAAGTTGATGTCCTCCTTCAATTTGGAAAGTTGCCATTTAGTATTTGCGTTTTCTATTGTGGTTGTTGTTCTTGAAGTTTTTCTTTTGTGGCTTTGAGCGCTTGTTGGCTTGGCGAACCAAAGCATTGGCATCACTAAGCTCTTCATCGTCACTTTTCAAATCGAGTTGACCTTCACTTAAATCCCTTAAATGATCGAAAATAATTTTATCAGACACGGTATCTTTATTCCAGTTCAAATAGCATTTTTTCATGTGATTGGCGATGTTGAACATCAAACCATCTTTCATTTCACCATCCTCAATTTTAATAGCTTCATCAATCATACGTTTGATGTTATTACCATAAAATCTATATTTAGGAAAGTTTTGTGGATATGGCAATGGTTCTGGTCGAGCATATAGCTCTTCTCTGGAAGGCATAGGGAACGGAGACTCTACATCCAACTCAAAGTTGCTGATGATAAAAAGTTGGTCCCAAAGTTTATGTTGAAAATCTGGAACATCTCTTAAGTGAGGGTTCATATTTCCCATCACATCTATTATACCTCTAGCGGTTCTGTTCCGCTTCTCATCATCTTCGATGGTCTTGGCGTATTCTACCATTTTCTGAATATGTCTTCCATATTCTGGTATCTTTAGTTCGTTTCTTTCGGAATTATACTCTAAGTAAGTTATCAATGGTCTATGTGTTTTAATATTAATGCAAAATAAGCATTTAATTTTATTTCTATTTAAAGGGAGATCACATTTTCAATCTCTTCTCCGACTTGTTTGTATTTTTCAATGACAATATCTGGAGATTTTAGGGTAACATTTATAGAAACGCTGGTATATTTGCCCTTTGAAGATTGTTTAGTCGAAATTACAGCGCCAAGATTATCAAAAATGGAAATCAATTTATCCAAATTAGCTTGATCTGATGAGGGGACAATGAATTTATACAAGTACTCAGAAGGCCAATCGCTGGTTTTCTTGAGTCTTTTTCGCAACTTTGCATAAAATTCATCTGAAGAATTATCGGATGTCATTTTAATTTTTTAATGCAAATATACTGTTATTCGTCGTTTTTATAAATCATAGCCTTATAAATCCCCAATGAAAATAAAGTCCGTCAAAAATTTACTCATAGGTGGCCCAAGTACTGGAAAATCTACAGTTATAGAAGCACTGTCCGACTTAGGTTATTTTTGTTTCCCCGAAATATCAAGAGAAGTCACCTTGGAAGCAAGACAGTTAGGGATAGAGCATTTGTTTTTGGACGACCCTTTGCGGTTTAGTGAAATGCTCTTAAAAGGGCGCATAAAGCAATTTGAAGAAGCTGAAACTCTAGATACGCGTCATGTTTTTATGGATAGGGGCATCCCCGATGTGACCGCTTATATGGATCACTTTCAAGAGGATTATCCCAAGGAATTCCAAAAGGCAAACAAAACTCATGTGTATGACAATGTCTTTCTATTTCCCATCTGGAATGATATTTACACCCAAGACAATGAGCGTTTTGAAGATTTAGATCTTGCTGAGAGTCTACAAGATTCACTAGTGAAAACTTATCGAGACTTAGGCTATCCATTGATAGAAGTACCCAAAACGAGAATCCATGTGCGCATGGACTTTATTCTTAACAGCATAAAAACCAAATGAAACCGATTCCTCTAGATATACTAAAGACCTATTGGGGATATGATCAGTTCAAACCCTCACAGGAACTCGCGGTAAATTCTATTTTGATACAAAAAGATACTTGTGTGTTTTTACCTACTGGTGGAGGAAAGTCTATCTGTTTTCAAGTGCCTGCACTAGTAGAACCGGGCATTTGTATTGTGATATCGCCATTGGTCGCTTTAATGCAAGATCAAGTTGAAAATTTAAAATCTAGAGGAATAAAAGCACAACTGCTTAAAAGTGGCATGTCCCATGTCGAGGTAGACCAAAGACTAGATAATTGCATTTATGGCAACTATAAATTTCTATACCTTTCTCCAGAGAGACTTCAGCAGGAATTGGTTAGGGAGCGCATCAGAAAAATGAATGTTAATTTTATAGCTGTCGATGAAGCACATTGTATTTCACAATGGGGTCACGATTTTAGACCTGCTTACAGAGAAATTCATTTGTTGAAGGAGTTACAGCCTGGTATTTCCATCATCGCTCTTACGGCCACTGCCACAGAGAAAGTTAAACAAGATATCATCACAGAACTTGAGCTTGAAGACCCTGCGATTATTTCGGAAAGTTTTCGGCGTCCTAATATTGTTCTTCTTACTGATTTTACGGCAGATAAAATGAATGCCTTGTATTCACAACTTAATATCGCTACAGAAAACAGCATTGTCTATGTTAGAAATCGATCTGCCTGTGTAGAGTTATCTGAGTTTTTAAATAAGAAGGGACTCCGCTCGACTTATTTTCATGGTGGCATTTCACAAACAGACAAACAAAAAAAACTAGCGAACTGGTTGAAAGAAGACTATCCTATTATGATAGCGACCAATGCTTTTGGAATGGGAATCGACAAAGCCAACGTAAGACAAGTGATCCATTACCATCTGCCTGAAAGTTTAGAAAGTTATTATCAGGAAGCAGGAAGAGCGGGTCGGGATGGAAAGCCTTCTAAAGCTATCGTCCTGTTCAACGAAAGTGACAAGCAGAGGCTCAAAAATCAGTTTATCAAAACCATTCCTAGTTTCGAAGCCATAAAAAATGTCTATAAAGCTTTAATGAGCAATTTCAGAATAGCATATGGAGAGGGAGAAAATGAAGTTTTCGATTTCAATTTTTACGAGTTTTGCACTCATTATAAGCTACATACGATATTAACTTACAATACACTAAATCTTTTAGACAGACTAAGTGTCATCAGCTTGGACAAATCTTTTCAGAAAAAAGCAAAACTGAAATTTTTAGTAACCAGTAAGGCCGTGATAAACTTTATAGATAGTCACACGCGATTTGCCTTGTTAATCAGAACTATTTTGCGAACCTATGGAGGAGTTTTTGACAATGAGTTGACCTTAAACATGCAACTCATAAAAAAGAAAACAGGTTATAATAACAAAGAGGTTTATGACCAACTTGAAGCTTTAAAAAAACATGGCATCCTGTCAGCAGAATTTATCAAGCAAGATTTGAGCATTACTTTCATTCTCCCTCGTGAAGATAAATACACTTTGAATCCTTTAAGAAAGTATGTAAATGATTATCAAAATAACAAGCTTCAAAAAGCAGAAACGGTTTTGCTGTACATCGAGGAAAAGACGCTGTGTTTACAAGGTTTTATTTTAAATTATTTTGGCGAAAAAGAGCTAAAACCTTGCGGAAAATGTTCTGTTTGTTTAGCAAGTCAAACCAAAATAAATCCACAGTTATCTTCCAAATATCAAGACTTAAATGGTTGTATTTTGGAAGAATTAAAGCTATCCAACTTAAGTTCAAAAGAACTTTCTCTAAAGATCAAATATCCCAAAGAAGCGCTACTGAAATCGTTACAACAACTTCTAGAAAGCGAGAAAATAACATTAGAATCTAATAACACCTATAGTCTTAACCTATGAGAACCTTACGAATACTATTTATGGGAACGCCAGAATTTGCTGTTGGCATTTTAGATCGTTTACAAACGTCCAGCTTTAATATTGTTGGAGTGGTCACTGCACCAGATAAGCCAGCTGGACGTGGTAAGCAATTGAAATCTTCTGCAGTGAAGACTTATGCGCTTCATCACGATTTGGAAGTCTTGCAGCCTACAAATTTAAAATCTGAAGATTTCCAAGATGATTTAAAACGCTTAGACCCCAACTTGATTGTAGTGGTGGCTTTTAGAATGCTTCCAAAAGCGGTCTGGGATTTTCCCGATTATGGCACTTTTAATCTTCATGCTTCTTTACTTCCTCAGTATCGTGGTGCAGCACCAATCAATTGGGCAATTATTAATGGAGAAAAAAAGACAGGTGTCACTACCTTTTTTATCGATGAAGAAATCGACACTGGAAAGATTATTGACTCTAAGTCTATTTCTATAGCTGAAAAAGACAATGTAGAGACCTTACACGACAAATTGATGACTCTAGGAGCAGATGTCGTTATAGAAACCGTAAAGGCCATTGAACAAGCTAAAGTTGAGCCTCAAGCTCAAGCCAATATTTCTGAGTTAAAAGCAGCTCCCAAGCTAACAAAAGAGAATACCAAAATCGATTGGAAACAATCCGGGGATGCTATTGTTGATTTTATAAGAGGCTTATCCCCCTTTCCTGTGGCTTGGACTGAACTTACTATAGAAGATGAAATAAAAAAGATTAAAGTGTATAAGGCTAGCTTTGAGATATCAGACCATCAAAAGAAAATTGGATCAACAGGCTTAAATACTGAAATAAAAACAATTGATGTTGCTGTAAAAAATGGATACGTACACCTCGAAGAACTCCAATTTCCAGGGAAAAAGAAGATGGAAGTGAAGGCCTTGCTCAACGGAATGGAGTGGAAAAGTGATTACCAATTTTGTTAAAATCAATTTCAATCTTGGATTATTTTAAAGATATAGGAGAAAAAAGCCCATTTTTCGCCTATTCAGCAAGGATTTTACCCGCAATCTCTTGCACAGTAATATTTTCCATATAAATTTGTAATGTGTTAATACGATGTTTAATCAACAAAATCTAAAATTTTAATTATGAACAAAACAAATTTAATTGATGCCATGGCTGAAGATGCCGGTGTTACAAAAGCAGAAGCTAAAAAAGCATTGGAGTCTTTTCTTGAAAATGTAGAAGGTGCTCTTAAAAAAGGAGATCGTGTATCTTTAGTTGGATTTGGATCTTGGTCGGTATCTAAAAGAGCTGCTCGTGAAGGTAGAAACCCACAGACTGGAAAGACTATCAAAATTGCTGCTAAAAATGTAGTGAAATTTAAAGCTGGATCTGATTTGCAAAAAGCAGTTAACTAAAATTATAAAAGTTACATTTCTTCAGAAATTAAAGACCTTTCTTTCAAAAGGTCTTTTTTTTATTGATAAATTTTTATACTTTTAGTTAAATTGTTAAATCTTACACGTTCACTATGGAAAAACTTCAACCCCACCGAGGAGATGTTTTAGTATCAGAACCTTCTACGATTGGCGATTTAACTTTCAATCGCTCTGTTATACTCTTAGCCCACTTGGATGCTGAAGGTGTAGTAGGCTTTATTCTGAACAAACCTTTAGATATTAATCTTGGAGAATTGATTCCTGAAATAGAGGAAAATTTTAAAATTTTTAACGGAGGGCCTGTTGAACAGGAAAATTTATACTTTATTCATAATGTTCCTAACCTCATTTTAAAAAGCGTGAAAATCAAAGAGGGCATTTACTGGGGAGGCTCATTTGAAACTATCGTAGAATTGATCAATACTAGACAAATTACTTCGGCTAACATTAAATTTTTCTTGGGCTATTCCGGCTGGGATCCTTCTCAATTAGAATCTGAAATCGATATGGATACTTGGGTCATAGACTATGAGACTAAGGCGAATGACATTCTCAACTCACTGAAATACGGTCAATTCTGGCAAGAAAAAATGAAGAAACTTGGTGGAGATTATCTTATTTGGTCCAATGCGCCTGAAAACCCAAACTACAATTAAATATCTACCAATCTTGCTTTAGCATTTAGCTTTCCAACAAGGTTTCTAGCCACTGTATTGGTATACGTCTTCTTTCTATATTTAGTAATCGATTGAATTCCTTGTATGGCATTGGTAAAGAATATTTCATCTGCCTTTTGAAGTTCAAAAGGAGAAACAGACTCCTCTTTTAAAGTGAAGTCTTCAGATTTATTGAGTATTTCTATAAGCTGTTTTCTGATAATTCCATTCAAACATCCATCAGATAATGGCGGTGTTTTTATGTTTTGCCCCTTAATAATGAATACATTACCATTGGTCATTTCAAGTACTGATTTATTTTGGTTGATTAAGAAACAATTATCAAATCCATTTTCTTTAGCATAGATCCCTGCTAAAATATTTACCAACTTATTGTTAGACTTAATCGTCGAAAGCATCCCAGAAAGCACATAATGATCTTTGAATAACTCCACTTCATAAGGATCATCACTAATTGTAAAAAAAGCACCATCTAAAGGTTTTGCACTTATAAAATAACCAATTGAATTTCTTTCGGGTGTATAATAACCCCCTGCTTCTCTATGGATATTAATTTTAATGCGAACAGGTGAAGACCCTAAATCATTAGCTTTTATAAGCTCTATGATTTTTTCTTCAAGAAATTCTGGGGAAAAGTTCATCGGGATAGACATTCTTAAGATTCTCATAGATGACATTAATCTAAAGTAATGGGATTCCCAAAACATAATTTTAGAATTAATGACTCTCATAGTTTCAAAGAGACTATCGCCATAATTATAACCTCTGTTATTGAGATTTAGTGTTGCTTCATCAGATGGTAAAAGATCACCATTAAAACTTACTTTCATAACGTGTTTGATTTTAAGAAGATCCTAGAATTTGTTTTAAACCTGATACCATGTTATCCCAAAGCATCTTGCCCTCATCTTCTTCGCCTTCTTCAGCAAAATCTGTAATCATCAAAGAGACGTCTTTAGTGATCTCATCTACTTGAATTTTCATTTCAAAGAAGTAATTTAAGCCCTCTTCTTCATCTTCAGTCCATCTTAACTTGATTCTATCGTCTGCTTTTTTAGAGAGAAGTTTTGCTTCCTCTTCGCTCCCTTCCCACATAAATGTAAATAACTCGCCTCTGGAATTTACATTGTCCGCAAACCACTCGCTTAATCCAGAAGGTGTTGAAATATATTGGTATAGCAAAGATGGGGAAACCTGTATAGGAAATTCCATCTCGTATTTTACTTTATCACTCATTGCACTAAATTTTATTTTGAAAAGCAATATATGGATAATTGCGTGAAGAATAAAAACTTTATTTAAAATTATTGTACAATCAAATTTGTTAAAGCAAAAGATAATATTATCTTTGCAAAACTTAAATGGCGTGGTAGCTCAGTTGGTTAGAGCGTCGGATTCATAACTCGGAGGTCACGAGTTCAATTCTCGTCCACGCTACATAAAAAAACCTCACTATTAGTGAGGTTTTTTTATATATAAATTTTTCGAAAAAAGACTTTTAGGGCATTTAAATAAACTCTTCATATTGTTGCTAAATAACTTATAATCAAAGTTTTAAACATAGTCAAACTTATTATTTAAATGTTTTTAATATCTATAAAGCTCAAACTACATCATTTTTTACAGGATATAAAAGGCATAAGTTTAAGCCTTCGAGTACAAAAAAAGCTTTGAAGTTAACAGACCTTGGGACCATTCTAATTTTTACTCTTATCTTAAGCTTCTATTTCTTTATCAGATTGTTCTTTAAGTTTTGCTTTTGCTAAAAGTTCTCTATCAAAATGAACACCATCACCATGCATATCAGCTAAATGCAATTCGTTTTCAGCTTTGCCTCCATCCTTCTGAGGTCTAATGCCTTTATATTTATCAGTTGATCCCATAATTTTTCACTAAATATAACTATAAATTCACATTTAAATTATCTAATGAAGCGTTAAAAGTTGAGATCATTATTAATTTGATAGTTTATTTATTAATTCTTCTAGATTAAATGATTCTTGTTCTCCAGAGTTCATGTCTTTAAAATTGTAAACTTCAGATTCCATTTCAGTACTTCCCGCTAAAACCACATAAGGAATATTTCGTTTATCAGCATAAGTCATTTGTTTTTTCATTTTAGCAGCATCGGGATATAATTCAGCAGCTACAGAAGAAGTTCTTAGAGCGTTAACCGCTTTCAAAGCATACAAAGCTTCTTCTTCACCAAAGTTTATAAACAAGACTTTTGTGGATTCCTCTATAGCCTTTGGAAATAAACCCAACTCCTCTAAGACTAGATAAATCCTATCTAGTCCAAATGAAACTCCTACTCCACTCATCTTCTTTAGCCCAAAAATACCGGTGAGATCATCGTATCTTCCACCGCCACCTATCGATCCCATTTTGACCTTTTCTGGGGCGGAAATTTCAAAAATAGCTCCCGTGTAGTAATTGAGTCCGCGAGCTAGAGTCACATCCAAGTCCAATTTAGCCATCTTGAGAGGCAGGGACTGCAGGGCCTTTTCTATAAATTCGAGTTCTTGAATCCCCTTTTGGCCTACTTCAGAATTAGAAAGTAAAGATTTTAAAAGCTTAATTTTTGTTGAAAAATCACCTTCAAGGCTAAAAATAGGCTGAATGTTTTTTAGAGCGTTTTCAGAAATTCCTTTGTCAAGCATTTCCTTTTTCACGCCCTCCTCCCCTATTTTATCCAACTTGTCTAGGGCTACAGTAAAATCTATCAATTTGTCACTTTCTTCAATGACTTCTGCTAGTCCTGAAAGGATTTTTCTGTTATTCATTTTAATAGTCACCCCTTCTAAGCCTAAACTTGAAAATACAACATCATAAAGCTGAATAAATTCTACTTCTTGCCATAGACTATCACTCCCAATTACATCGGCATCGCATTGTAAAAACTCTCTGAATCTTCCTTTCTGAGGTCGATCTGCTCTAAAGACAGATTGAATTTGATAGCGTTTAAACGGAAAGTCGATTTCGTTTTGGTGTTGCACCACGTACCTTGCAAAGGGAACAGTAAGGTCGTACTTTAGAGCCTTTTCTGAAATTAGAGTCGATAATTTCAGGCTATCTTGGGACTTATAAACCTCTGAATTTAATTTTCTTAAAAAATCTCCAGAATTCAATATCTTAAAAATAAGACGATCTCCTTCATCACCATATTTTCCCATCAGGGTTTCAGAATTCTCGAATGTCGGAGTTTCTATCGGTTGAAAGCCAAAGGTTTTAAAATGCTTTTCAATTGCAGAGATGATATAGTGTCTTCTGCTCACTTCAAGTGGAGAGAAATCACGAGTCCCTTTTGGTATTGACGCCTTGCTTGCCATGTGTTGTTCTAAAAATTATAAAAAAGCTAAAATATAGTTACTTTTCAACCATACCACTAAAATATTGATAAAGTTTGCCTTTGGTAATGTGTGCTCCTTGTTTAATCAGTGCAAAAATATCCTTATTCCTGTCCTCACTTAAAGCTTTTCTAGACGTGTAGATATTTACATCCTCATTCAACAAACTATCCCGAAGCCATTGGAAACCTTGTTTAGTATTGATATCAACAGTTTCATTTTGAATTTTAATACCTATAAGATCTATATGCTGATCTGTAAATTCAAAAAGAAACAACTGTTGTGGAGAGAAATGTTCTAGGTAATTAACGTTATTCAACACCCCTTCCCAAACCAAATCACTAAATACATCCAATTCATCTTCTGCCACCTGCGGTTTGTTGGTTTTGATATCCTCCCATTCTTCATTGGTGATAGATTGGCTTGCCAAGAAATTAATAAATTCTTTGTTCATTTCCTTAAGCTGTTCCTGTGTAAGTCTTTCGTATTTCATAATTGCAAAAATAAAAAAAGATCGGTAGTTGGTCTACCGATCTTCCTTTTGTTCATTGTTTTATTTTAAAAAATGTAACGCAACCCAACTTGCATTCTCCATCTAGAGAGTAAACTAGTGTTAACTGCAAAGGTATCTACTCTATTCTCATTGTAAGTATATACTGGTTCATTGGTCGCAGGATCCACTACAACACCTATAGGCTGTTGATTAAATGGTTCTTGAACGACACCCCAATCTGAATTCAATAAATTTCCAAAGTTCAAGATGTCAAGACTTATCTGGATTGTATTGAATTTTGTATCGCTAACTTTAAAATTATAATCTTGAAGTATTTTAATATCCACTGTACTTCTCCAGGGAGCTTTAGCACCATAACGTTCAAAATAACTTCCTCGATTATCACTCATATAGTCGTTATTTTCAATAAAAGTGTTGAAAGCCTCGGCTTGTCCAAGACCAGAAAAAGTCATTTGATCTAACTCCTGAACCGAAGGGATATAAAGCAAATCATTTATACCTGACCCATCATTATTAATATCTCCTCCGTAGGTAAAATTATAACGTCCACCTTGAGCATACTCTATAAAACTAGACACGGTAGTTTCCCATTGTTTACTCTTCCCGTATTCCCAATTTTTGGAAATTACAGCTATAAACCTATGTGTATCTCCATATTTGGAAAAGCCTAACGCATCATTATTAGCATTTCCTACTGTTGGATTAAAGGTAAAAGCATCTCCTGTAATTTCTGCTTCTATAGAGTTTACATCTTTAGCATTCAAATAGCTATATGATGTGCTAATATAGAGACCATTATCAAAAAACTTTTTCAAAGTTCCTACTGCATTAAAAATGCGTCCTTTATTTGAATTTGTAAAGACATACGCATCGTTTTCGCCCTTATCTGCTGCTCTATAGATAGCTCTGCTGTCTACGCCTTCCAAAGTTCCTGTTGGCTCTTTGAGTCCCCAGTTTTGAACATGTGCGGCATTGATGTCTTCCGTATAGGAAATATCTGTACTTGCAATAAGACCATTTTCAAATTTATAATCCAGTCCAATATTGGTTCTCCAAACTTGTGGAAATTTAAAGTCTGGATCTACGATTTGGAAAAATCCCTGATCGGCTCCACTTACCTGATTACCGATCCAAACAAAAGGTAATCTACCGGTAAATACTCCGGTTCCACCGCGAATCTGAAAGGTTTTATCATTTCTAACATCCCAATTGAAACCCATTCTAGGAGATATTAAAAACTGATCTGTAGGTAATTGAGTTGAATTTAAAGTCGTTTCTGCATTCGTTTCAGGATCAAAATAGACCGTGGTTGGATCCACTGAAGCGCCATTATCGATATCTATATACTCTTGAATCTTCTCGTCGGTGTCAAAATATAAGGGTTTATCTAAACGCAAACCAAAGGTGAGCTTGAAATTGTCAGTCATACTCCATTCATCTTGAGCATAAAAAGACAGCTGACCTACATTGGTTTCAGAAAGTCTCCATCCACCATCTTGTCCAACTCCATTGGCATTTCTAGATTCGAAAGTAGATTGAGCAAAAGCAAGATTTTGAGCAATTGCACTCTGAGCGCCTGCACTTGCATCTGCTAGAAATGCATCGACGGAAGGATAAGGATTAAAAGTTCCAAAATAATTAGGATTACCAAAATTATCATAACCCGCTAAATTAAAGGAGTTGTCAAATTCGAATCGTTCAAAAGCCCCTCCAATAGTTATCGAGTGGTCCCCCACAAAAATATTGACATTATTGGTTACTTGAAAAACCTTTTGTTGCAATTCATTATTGATAGAAAAAGGTTCGTGTCCAGCAATGATGTAATTGGATCCGTTCCCGTCTTGTATTGTAATAGGAGGTGCTGGAGTCGAATTTGGATTTCTAAAGTCATCAAAATAAGTATAACCAGCTTGAAATTTATTGGAAACGTTTCCAAACGTTGAATTCAATTCAAATTGAAAAGAATCGAGATTGTTGTTGATTTCATAGGCTGAATTCTCAAATTGAATAACCGAAGGACTTGGACCTCTAAAGCCTAAAGCTGTTCTGTTGGCTGGAGTATCTTTTGATGCTTTTAAGAAATTATAGATAAAAGCAGCTTTGTGATTTTGATTGATATTCCAATCCAATTTAATAATTCCCTTGGTAGATTCTGAATTGAAATTAAAATCTTCAAAACGTCCCGTATCGTAGCCCAAATCTGACAAAGCTTGAGAAACCGCAATCATATCTGAAGCTAAGACTCTAGACTCATTAATAGCTCCTGTACCTCTATTTGGTGAAAATGGAGATCCAAGATCTGTGCGATCATCTTTTTCAAAATTGGCAAAGAAAAATAATTTATTTTCGACAATTGGCCCCCCAATACTCACTCCATATTGTAGTTGCTCTAGATCTGCTTTGGGAACGTCCTGACCTTCAATTTTACCACCGGTTAAATTTTCATTTCTAAAGAAAGAATATACGGTTCCTTTAAAGGTGTTATCACCACTTTTAGTCACCGCATTTACAGACGCTCCTGTAAAACCAGAAAGTGTTACATCATAAGGTGCTGTGGTTACCTTTATTTGCTCAATAGCATCTAAGGAGACAGGCTGGGCCCCTGTTTGACCACCAGGAGTTGGTGAATCCAATCCAAAAGGATTATTGAAAACAGCTCCATCTAACGTAAAGTTGTTGAATTGATCATTTCTACCTCCAAAAGAATTTCCACTTGCTGTAGGTTCCAGCCTTGTGAAATCTTGAGCTGATCTGGAAATGGTGGGTAAGCGTTTTAAATCTCTACTCGTGATTTGAGTTGCCGCTCCAGTTCTCTGACTTGAGAACGTAGGATTTTCAGATACGGTAATGGTGACTTCATCTAAGGCATTAGAAGAAATAAGTAAGGCCGCTTCAATGTTGAACGTTTCGCCAAGGTCAAGGTTGATATTTTCCAAGATCCTAGTTTCAAAACCAACATAAGAAATAGTGACTGTATAAGGCCCACCTATTCTCATGTTGTTGATCCTAAATCTTCCATCGATATTGGTCATTGCTCCGTATACAGATCCTGTGGGAACATGAGTAGCAACGATGTTTGCTCCGGGAAGCGTAAGGCCAGAATCGTCTTTTACTAAACCTGACATGGTAGAGGTCGTCACCTGAGCAGTACTCGCAAAACCAATTAAAAATAAGATAATTAAAAAGTAATTTTTTTTCATTGTAAATTGTGTTTAAAGTTTAGTTTAAAGAAATAAAAAAAGCCAACTCGTTTAGGAGTCAGCTTTTTTTATTAAAATCTTTTTAAAAACATTAGTTTTCAGTGATTACTTCGAAAGAAAAATCTAATATAACATCTCTGTGAAATCTTAGCTTAGCGTCATATTGACCTAAACGCTTTATGTTTCCACCAAGAATAGTAATGAATTTCTTATCGATATCTACTTCGTGTTTCGCTAGATAATCTTTAAGGTCTGAAGTTGTAATACTTCCAAACAATTTATCTCCAGTTCCAGTTTTTGAAGTGATCTTAAGGTCAAGCTCTTTTGCTTTGTTAGCACGAGTCTTAGCCTCATCAATAACTTTTTTCTCTTTATAAGCACGTTGCTTTATATTTTCTGCCAACACTTTTTTCGCAGAAGGAGTCGCCAATACAGCAACGCCTTGAGGAATTAAAAAGTTACGTCCATATCCGTTTTTCACAGATACAAGATCGTCGGTAAAACCAACATTGTCAACGTCTTTTTTTAGTATAATTTCCATTTTTCTGCCTTTTTATTTTAATAAATCACCTACATATGGCATCAAAGCTAAATGACGTGAACGTTTGATAGCTTGAGAAACCTTTCTTTGGTATTTTAAAGATGTACCTGTTAAACGTCTTGGTAAAATTTTACCCTGTTCATTTACAAATTCCATCAAGAAGTCGGCATTTTTGTAATCTACATACTTTATACCAGCTCTTTTAAAACGACAAAAACGTGTTTTGCTCTTTGTTTCAATATCTAACGGGGTAAGATACCTAATCTCACCATCGTTTTTTCCTTTTGATTGTTCTTCAATTGTTGCCATAATTACGCGCCGGTTTTAATTCGTTTAACTCGTTCTTTAGCCCAATCGATAGCATGTTTGTCTAGCTTAACAGTTAGATAACGCATCATACGCTCATCTCGTCTAAACATGACTTCTAAAGGGTCGATAGTAGGTCCTACTACCTCGTACTCAAACATGTGGTAAAATCCACTCTTTTTGTGTTGAATTGGGTATGCTAATTTTTTTAGCCCCCAATCTTCTTTGTTCACCATCTTGGCACCTTCAGAAACAAGAAAATCTTCGTATTTCTTCACTGTTTCCTTTATCTGGTCTTCAGATAAAACGGGATTCAAGATGAAAACAGTTTCATAATGATTCATAATTTTACATTTTAATTTAATGGGTGCAAAAGTACACTATATTTTGAATACTGCAAACTTGGTTTAAAGTTATATTATCAGGCACTTCTGTTTATTAAAATAAATTCAAACTCTTATCTTTACTCAAATTTTCCATTTATGATAAACACGTATATAGACCATACCTTATTGAATGCTGAAGCCACTTTAGCACAAATTCAAAAGTTATGTGAAGAAGCCATTGCTTATAAGTTTGCAACGGTCTGCATTAACTCAAGTTATGTGAGTGCCGCCGCAAAGATCTTAGAAAAGTCCGACGTTAAAGTGTGCACCGTTGTAGGATTCCCCCTTGGTGCAACCTCTACAAAATCTAAAGTTGAAGAAGCCAAACAAGCCATTAAGGATGGTGCCTCAGAAATTGATATGGTTCTTCATCAAGGGCAGTTGAAGAGTAAAGAATTTCAATATGTTGAAAACGATATAAAAGCTGTCAAAAATTGTATAGGAACTCATACCTTAAAAGTGATCTTAGAGATCTGCAATCTTACAGATGAAGAAATTGCTGAAGCTTGCCTGATAGCCGAACAAGCAGGCGCTGACTTTGTGAAGACTTCAACTGGATTTGGCAGTCATGGGGCTACGCTAAAGGCTGTCCAAATCATGAGAGAAAACATCTCAAATCGAGTTCAGATTAAGGCGTCTGGAGGCATTAGGGATTCTAAGACCGCTCAACAATACATAAATATAGGTGTAACACGAATTGGAGCTTCTTCAGGAATTGCTATAGTAGAAGGTACGTCTTCATCCACTAATTACTAAAAATCAAAAAAATGAGTGTACATATTAATGCCAAAAAAGGAGAGATCGCAGAAACTATACTCCTACCTGGTGACCCATTAAGGGCAAAATGGATTGCAAAAACTTATCTAGAAAATATCAGTTGTTATAACGAAATTAGGGGGATGCTTGGGTACACTGGTACTTATGAGGGTCGTAAAATTTCAGTACAAGGAACTGGTATGGGTATTCCGTCTATAAGTATTTATGCCCATGAATTAATTACGGAATTTGGAGTAAAAAACCTCATACGTGTAGGAAGTGCAGGAGCCATAAAAAAGGACGTGAAAATGGGAGATATTATTATTGCTATGGCAGCGTCTAGTTCATCTTCTTTAAATAGAAATCGGTTTAATGGTGGAGATTTTGCTCCAACCGCTAGTTTTAATTTATTCGATAAAGCGATAAAGACCGCTAGAGATCAAAAAATCTCATTTAAAGCAGGAAATGTTTTGTCATCAGACTTTTTCTATACGGACGATCCTTTGGATTATGAAAAATGGGCTGCCTACAACGTCCTTTGTGTGGAGATGGAAGCCGCTGGTTTGTATTCTATAGCCGCCAAACACAACGTCGATGCATTAGCTATTTTAACCATCTCTGATTCTTTGATTACCGGAGAACAAAGTACCGCACAAGAACGAGAATCAACATTTAATAACATGATAAAAATAGCCCTAGAGCTTGAATAGTAAAGATTCCGATTTACAAATCCTAAAGCAATACCAAGGATTTTTGAAAACTGGATTGATGGTAAATCAACTTCCAGAGACAAAGATCCTTGCAATGCAATCCACTCTGAATCCAAAGGCTACACCCTTAGGAATTTTTCCTTTTGAAAAGGCTAGAGCCTTCAGCTTTTTAGGAAAGCGCGCTGAAGTATTTTTTCAATTATATCTGAGACAGTCCAAACGCTATAGAGAGATCGCTTATAGTCTTCAAATCATAAAAGACAAAACAACTCTTGGTGAGTTCGATTTTATCTGTTTTGATAATGACATTGGTAAAGTTGTCCATATAGAATTAGTAAACAAGATTTATTTATTTGATGATGGCCTCCATGAAGATCCAGATTTTTGCTGGATAGGTCCTAATAGGCGGGACCGATTTATAGATAAGGCAGAGAAGTTAAAAACTAAACAATTTCCGTTATTGTACCATCCAGATGCTGAAGCCACTTTACATAAGCTTGATTTAGATCCATGGAAAATTCAGCAAAAACTTTGCTTTAAAGCTATATTGTTTCTACCCGAAAATAGTCATATAAGGTTCCATAAGACAAATCTCAGTTGCATTTCTGGCTACTATTATACCTTAGATGAGTTTTTAGACAAGCCCTGGAAAGATCATAAATTTTATATCCCCAAAAAAATCAATTGGTTTACAGATGAAAGTCAGCATACCCTTTGGTACTCTTATTCCAAAATTTTAATACAGCTTAAATACTTGGTGGAGCAAAACCAATCTCCAATGCTGCTTAGAAAAGACAAAAAGGAAAACACGTTTAAATGTTTTGTGGTCTGGTGGTAAATCATGGTTGCATTTCGATCACTTCTTCTACTTGCATTTGTTCGATGGTCTGCTCTCCTATTCGATAGCGAACTAGTCTAAGAGTTGGAAGGCCAATTTTGGCAGTCATTTTTCTTACTTGTCTAAATTTACCTTCAGTAAGCGTGATAGACAACCAAGAGGTTACTCCATGATCGTTTTCATTTCGAATATCTTTAGCGCGTTTTGGTAAATCTTGAGGTGGCTCCATCAGTTTAACATGACAAGCCAATGTCTGGTAAGGTTTACCATAAATACTGATCTCTAAACCTTTAGACAATTTTTCAACATGCTCTTTTTTTGCTATACCATCCACCTGCACCCAATATTCCTTTTCCATTCCAGAGGAAGTAATATGATGGCTAAATTTACCATCTGTTGTCAAAAACAATAAACCTTCAGAGTCTTGATCCAATCGACCCACCGACATTATTCCTTGAGGAAAATTGCTAAGCTCACCTAATAATCTCTTATTTTTGCGTCGCTTTTGGTTATAAACAAATTGACTTAACATGCCGTATGGTTTAAAAGTTTTGTAATAAGCCATTAATAAAAGTTTCAATAATTATATTTTAGCAAAAATACACTAAGAAGTATGACAGATCAAATAAAAAGGAACTACGGACATATATTTGAGGAGGAGTTGTTGCAAGAAATCAATGAGGTTGGAATTATAAAATCTATTGAAGCTGGAGGAGAATTGATTCGCCCTGGACAGTACATGAAGGCTATGCCATTATTACTAGAGGGTGTTATAAAAGTGATGCGTGAAGACAAAGATGGTTTTGAACTTATGCTATATTTTTTAGAAAAAGGAGAAACTTGTGCTATGACTCTCTCTTGTTGTACTGGTTCTGCAATTAGTGAGATAAAAGCTGTAGCAGAAACCGATTCGGATTTATTAATGATTCCTATTGAAAAAATGGAAGAATGGTTAGGAAACTACAAATCTTGGAGAAACTTTATTTTTAAAAGCTACCATGAACGCTTAATGGAGGTTCTTGAAACCATAGATAATATAGCCTTTAAAAAAATGGACGAGCGTTTGTTAGATTATCTTAGAAACAAATCCAAATACTATATTGATTCAGAGATTAAAATAACCCACCAAGATATTGCCTACGACCTACATACAAGTCGTGTTGTTATTTCAAGACTTTTAAAACAACTAGAAAAAATCAACAAAATCAAACTTAACAGAAATTCTATTAAATTATTAAACATTGGATAGTGAGTAACTTTTGTTACTGTCTTTTTTGTTTAAATACCGTTTATTTGTTTAAAATTTAGTGAGTCTTTTAAAGTGCTATTCAATGGATTTAAAATAGAAATGTTTACTATTGAATTTATTATAAAAAGATTAAAATTAAACAATTAGATAAAAGCATGACAACTACAGTGGTAATCCAGAATTTGAAATGCGGTGGCTGTGTCCATACAATTACAAAAAAATTACAAACTTTAGAAGATGTTTCTCAACTAGAAATAGATGTTGAAAACGACAGGGTTTCTTATAATTTCAACAATCGATCTACAGTAGACCAAGTCAAAGAAAAGCTGAAAGTTTTAGGATATCCAATAATGGGAGAGACTAATACTTATTTTAATAAAGCTAAGTCTTTTATAAGTTGTGCTACTGGAAAATTAAATCAATAATTTAAAAAAGCAGCTATGACAATTAAACAATATAACGACAAACCCTTATCTCATTTATCCTACGCTATTGTAAGCGATGGAAAAATGGCACTTGTAGATCCCGCGAGAGATCCACAAGCTTATTATGACTTTGCAGAAGAGCAAAAAGCAAAAATAGTTGCTGTCTTTGAGACGCATCCTCATGCTGATTTTGTGAGCAGTCACCTGCAAATACATCAAGAAACTGGTGCTGCGATTTATGTGAGTAAATTGGTGGGGGCCAATTATCCTCACCATAGTTTTGATGAAGGTGAAGAACTCAAAATGAATGGTATCACTTTTAAATGTATCCACACGCCAGGACATTCTCCAGATGGAATAACCATTCATGCTGTGGACAAAGCCACTACTAAAGAGGCTATTTTCACAGGAGACACTCTTTTTATTGGAGATGTAGGCCGACCAGATTTAAGAGAAAAAGTAGGAAATATGACTGCAAAGCGAAAAGAACTGGCGCAGGCTATGTATAAAACAATGACTACCAAATACAATCACCTTTCCGATAATGTATGGGTCTATCCTGCCCATGGAGCTGGAAGTTTATGTGGTAAAAACATGAGTTCAGATACCACAAGTACATTAGGTAATGAGCGTATAGGTAACTGGGCTTTTCAAAAGCAAACCGAAGAAGAATTTGTAGGTGAAATCTTAGATGGACAACCGTTTATTCCTTCTTACTTTGGGCATAATGTAGATATCAATAAAACAGGGGCTGCTGTATTTAGGAAGTCTATTTCTGATATTCCCGTTCACCTGAACGTAGAATCTTTTGATGCAGATGCACCAGTGATAGATACTCGTCCCCAAGCAGTTTATAAAGCCAACCATTTGGCAAAAAGTTTCAATATAATGGCCAGGTCTGAAAATGATAAAATTGAAACTTGGATTGGAGCAATAATTCAACCTAACGAACAATTCTACCTCGTATTAGACTCTATTTCAGATTACGATGAAATTCTATCTAGAATTGCTAAAATAGGATACGAATCTCAAGTAAAAGCGGTCTTAACGCTTGGCCAAGTAAATTTTGAATCTTCTAATGCTTTAGAGTATGCGGATTTTAAACAACATCCAGATCACTATACTATTATAGATATTCGGAATGTAAGCGAATTTGAAGACTCTCAAATATTTGATTCTGCCAAGAATTACCCTCTTAATGAATTGAGAGCTTCGGCTATAAATATTCCTACAGATAAACCTATTATGGTCCATTGTGCTGGGGGGTATAGAAGTGCTACGGGAAGTAGTATTATAGAATCTATCTTGCCTAAAGCTAAAGTTTACGACTTAAGTGAACGCATTAACGATTTTGACTAAATAAATTTACAATTCATTTATTTTAAAGGTTGGTGAGTTCTCAGCACCCTTTTTTTTATAGTATTTTTGTTATTATGAATAAAAATATACTTTACCTCGGTTTTGCGTTAGCTTTAGTTGGCTGTATGCAACCTCTAAAAAAAACCAGTAATAAACAAACTTTTTTAGTTCAAGGGAGTATCAATGGAGATTTTGAAGACTATATTTATATTCGCTTTGATGGTGCTCTAGACAGTGCTGAAGTTATTAATAATAGCTTTCAACTTGTAGGAGAAGTATCTTCTCCTAAGGCCTTTCAATTCAAATTTGATTCGATCTCTACCTCAGATGTTTTTTATTTAGAAAACGATACACTTCTTTTTGATATTCTTATTGATGAAGAAACCATAGACGGACAAAATTTTAAGCTCTACCAAACTAAGCAAGTGAGCGGAGGTAAAACTCCAACTCTAAAAAAAGAAATAGAAACCTATTTCAAATCTTTTTCCAAATCCAAGAAAAGCAGAGATGCTCTCTACTTAAAGATGGACAGTTTAATTAAAAAGTATCCAAATCATGACTATTTAGGAAAGGTACTTTCACAAATAGCAATGGAACAAAATTTACTATTTAATGACATTAGAGGCTTATATTCTAACTTGGATGTTGATGAGCTGAACCCAAATGATGTCGCTATTTTAGAAAATTACCAAAACAAACGAAAAGTTTTTCAAATAGGAAATGAGATTCCTAATTATGAATTAATATCTATAGACTCTAAAGCAGTTGAATTCAAATCCCATTTAACTCAGTATACTCTAATCCAATTTTGGAACAGTTGGTGTGAAAAATGCAGACTTCAAAACAATAAATTGAAGGAAATCTATGAAAAATATAATTTTAAAAACTTTGAAATTATAAGCATATCTTTAGATACAAATCAAGAGGATTGGATATCTTCGGTTATAGAGGACTCTTTACCTTGGGAGTCCTATAGGATTGAAAAAGGATTTACAGGTAAAATGTCTTCTGATATGGGGATTATTCATCTCCCTCAGTCTTATCTAGTCGATGAGAAAGGTAGAATTATTGAAATTAATTTAAGTATAGATGAGTTGGATGCGATTTTATCTGCTTTGTTAAACTAAACTAAATTTAAAAACGTTATTGTAAAAACTTTTAAGTATGAAAAATGTTATAAAAAGTGTTGTCCTAGTATTTGTTTTCTTTTATTCATTTCAGCTTAGCGCTCAAAGTTTAGATTTGGGAATCAAAGGAGGTGTTAATTATGCATCTATATCTAATCTAGATTCTGACGGAAGATTAGGCTTTACAGGAGGTGTTTTTGTTGGAGCTCGGTTCAACACCTTAGGGCTTCAGGCAGAAGTTCTTTTCTCTCAACAAGGGGGGCGTTTTAATCAAAGTGAGATCGAAACGGACTACGTTTTGGTTCCTGTTCTCGCCAAATTGCACTTTTTAAGAATTTTTAATATACAGTTTGGTCCACAATTTAGCTATCTTTTAAATGAGAAAGATATTTTAGGATCAGAAAAAGTAGACATTTCTGGAGCCGTTGGACTGGGTTTGAGCTTGGGTTCTGGACTTCGTGCAGATGCCAGATATAATTTTGGATTTACAGATGCCGTTGCTTTCGATGGTGCATCAGGAAAAAATAGATTTATTTCTCTAGCTCTGGGGTATTCTTTTTTATAAGTTTAGCTTGAATATCGTCTTGATTTTCGTCAATAGTTAATCTAAGCATTTCATAAGTGGGATGGGTAAAAATAAGCTCATCTCCCCTATTTTTTGTATTTATCCTAAAGGAACCATTTGAATTTGTTTTGGAATTTAGATCGGTACCCATAACCTGTACCAAGACATTTTCCAGGGGTTCGTCAGTTTCAGTTGTGACTTTACCATCGACAAGTTGACTATCGCTTCCACAGGATAAAAATGCAAAGGATAGCAGAATAAAAGTAATTTTTTTCATAGTATTTTTATAATAAATCTGATATTAAATTTCTTATGAAACGAATATACATTTTCCTTTTCATCTTCTCTTTTTCCTTAACACTGCACTCACAAATAGTGAATGCTAATCAAGAACTATTTAGCAGAGCAGATACTTTAAGAGGAAGCTTACGCCCAGAACGCACAAGTTTTGATGTACTCTCCTATACTTTGGATATTAAAGTAAATCCTGAGAAGAGATATGTTCAGGGTTTTAATGAGATTGAGTTTGAAGTCAAAGCTCGAACCAAGCGCATACAACTGGATTTATTTCAAAATATGAAGATTGACTCTATTATTTTTAAAGGTAAATCTCTGAATTATAAAAGAGAGTTCAATGCGGTTTTTATCAATTTCGATAAGCCACTTAAAAAAACATCTGTCCAAAGCCTAAAATTTTATTATTCAGGATATCCAAAGGTTGCGAAAAATGCTCCTTGGGATGGTGGTTTTATTTTTTCTAAAGATAGTGATGATAAGCCATTTATAGGCGTAGCTGTTCAAGGAACAGGGGCGAGTTTATGGTATCCTAATAAAGACCACCAAAGCGATGAACCAGAGTCTGTTGATATAAAAGTGAGTGTTCCCAATGGACTTATGAATGTTTCCAACGGAAGATTAATTGCTGAAACAGCCTTAGAAAATGGTTATACACAGTGGCACTGGAGAGTAGAACACTCTATTAACAACTATAATATCACGTTGAATATTGCTGATTATGTTCATTTTGAAGACCAGTATAACGAGTTGTCTTTAGATTATTATGTTCTTAAAGGAAATTTAGACAAAGCAAAGCAACAGTTCCAACAAGTTCACCCTATGATGGATTGTTTTTATGAAAAATTTGGAGACTATCCATTTCAAAAGGACGGCTTCAAACTAGTGGAAACCCCTTATTTAGGGATGGAACATCAAAGTGCTGTAGCTTATGGAAATGGCTACCAAAATGGATATTTGGGGACTGACCTCTCCAAAACTGGAATTGGTCTTAAATGGGACTTTATTATCATCCACGAATCTGCTCACGAGTGGTTTGGAAATAGCGTTTCTGCAGCAGATATAGCGGATATGTGGATACATGAAAGCTTTACAGCCTATGCAGAATCTGTTTTTGTTGAATGTGAGTTTGGTAAAAAAGAAGCGATAAGGTATTTATACGGCCTTAGAGATATTATAGCGAACGATAGGCCTATAATAGGCAAATATGGAGTAAATCATGAAGGTTCTGGAGATATGTACTACAAAGGAGCTAATATGCTCAATACACTGAGAAGCATCATTGATAACGATGAAAAATGGTGGAGCCTATTAAAAGAGTTTCATAAAACGTTTAAGTATCAAACCATCCATGCTAACGATGTTATCAATTTCTACAATAGCAGGACCGAACTTAATCTAAAACCTATTTTCGACCAATACCTCAATTACATCTCTATTCCTGAATTGCAACTTAAATTTGACAAGAATAAAACACTATATCTACGCTGGAAAACAGATGTTGAAAATTTCAAAATGCCTATTGATTTTCAAAATGTAGAGGAAGGTCACTTATCAAGAGCCCTTATAGACAAAAATTGGAAAAAGATTGAAGTAGAATTGGAAGATCTTGGAGATTTGGCCATCAATAAATATGGATACTATATAACTATTATCCAAGTGAAATAAAATGGGCATTTACCCCATCAATTTTTTTAAGGTCTTTTGACGATGAATTTTACCAGAAGTAGTTTCTTCAAACTTTTCTATGAGATAAACATTTTTAGGCCTTTCATATTTATCAAATGTCTTTAGTTTTTTGACGACCTCTTTTAAATCGCTTAAGAACTTTTCGTTATGGGGAGCTTCTACAAACAAAACCACTTGTTCACCTAAAGAATCATCTGCTAAACCTGCTATAAAAAAACGCTGAGTAATACGTTTTTGAAGTTTTTCTTCAACAGATTCTGGAAATATTTTAACGCCACCAGAATTGATGATGTTATCCAACCTTCCTTTCCAATAGAATTTTTTAAAAGTTAAAACCTCAACGATGTCGTTCGTCTGAAGCTCTTCTTCTAAAATTTTTGGTGCTTTTATAATAAGACAATTATCCTCGTTTTTTGAAATGCTTACATTTGGTAAAGCTTTAAAAGGACGCTTTTCTTTATTATCCTTTTTAGGATTTAGCCTTCTGGCTGCAATGTGAGAAATGGTTTCTGTCATTCCATAAACTTCAAAAACTTTGGCGGGTATACCTTGGATTAAACCAATAAGATGTTCAGAAACGGTACCACCGCCAACAATTAATTTTTTAATTAAATGCAATCTCCCTAAAGAATAGTCCATTTGAAAGGGAGTCATAGCACAGAAATCATAGGTTTTAAAAAGATTATCTAGGGGGTTGGATTTAGGCTCTACAATGTCCAAATCCCATCCTAAAATCATTGCTCGAACCAACATCATTCTGCCACCGATATAATCTGCGGGTAGGCAGAGTAAAGCTTTGGTGCCCTCTTTTACATTGAAGAATTTACCTGTAGCTAGGGCACTATTAACCATCTTTTGTTTGTCTATAAAATAGATTTTAGGATCTCCAGTAGACCCAGAAGTTCTTACTTTAATTGTATCATAATCATCATTAAGCCAATCGATTAAAAAATCTCCAATTTTTTCTTCAAAAGCCTCACCTTCTTTTACATAACTATAGGCGACTGAATACAATTCATTTCTATCAAAATGAATCCCATTAATTTTAAAATTAGGATGTATTGCTAGATGAGTATTGACCATTATAATGTTGTATTTATGATATCAATACTAGATATTATAAATACAATAATCAATATTAAAATGTTAAATTTACATTATCGTGTTGATTCAGGCAAAATCACCTTTCCAAAAAGTTTAGATTTCCAATTTTTCCATTTATAAACCTTAGCCATTACCAATAAATAAATAGGATAAACAATAAGAACTGGAAAAAAGACATCAAAACCTACCATAGGTTCTTCCGTATAGATCAAAATTGACTCTGTCTGAAAAACAGTCCAGTCTGCTGTAACCAATAAAGCTGTAACTAAATTGTTCCCGGCGTGATAACCAATTGATAATTCTAAACCTTCATCCATCAGCGCCATAATTCCCAAAAGAAAACCAGTACCAATATAACTTACCATAATGATATACCCGAGTTTTCCAACTTCTGGATTTCCAAGATGTAGAAGTCCAAACCCCAGTGAGGTTGCGATAAGAGGCAACCATCTATTTTTAAAAATAACACCTAAACCTTGCATAAAATACCCTCTAAAGTAAAGCTCTTCAAAAGTGGTTTGAATAGGAACCATTATAATACCAATACTGGCTAGAATGATAAATTGATCCCATTTAAGGTTCCATAAATAGTCATCTGGATTAATCACATAGTCCAAAATAGTCATAATTGCTATAAAAAAACCAACGATGCTAAACCCAAATGCAACACGCTTCCAGTCAAATCGAGCTCTTGTGGTTAAGAGGTCTTTAAATTTCTGATTATGAAAAAATCTTACTATAAGCCAAACTCCAAAAAAACCAACAGCGAAAGAAAATAACATCAAGAAAAAAGTGAGGTTGGAATCTAACGCCCCCATTAATACTTCATAATTACCGATTTCGGAAACACCCTGTCCATCTGCCATCAATTTATATGTAACAGCAGCTAAAAAAGGAATTGACCCCACTTGCCAAATGATGAATACTAAAAATGCGCCTACCAAATATCTCCACCATTCATGATATCCTTTTGATGCTAATGCGATGTAATCTTTCATAAATTGAATTTATTTTCCCAAGGGTATTCTGGTTTGTACTTGATTTTTTCTCCCTCTATCGTTAAGGGACTTTTCATATTATTTGTATAAAGACCCCCAGTTCCTAAGCCTTGTGGCATTTTATTGTGCTGCATAAATGTAAATTGCGAAATTGCATTTAGCCCAATATTGCTTTCTAAGGCGCTAGTCATCCACCATTTTATGTGGTGTTTATTTGCCAAATCTATCCATTCCTGTGAGCCTTTAAAGCCACCGATAAGACTAGGTTTTAAAATAATATACTGAGGTTGTATAGTTAGTAAAGCTTTTTCCTTATTTGTTACATTTTTAAGACCAATTAATTCTTCGTCTAAAGCAATTGGTAGAGGTGTTTGTCTGCATAAGTCTGCCATAGACTCCCATTGTCCAGCGGCAATAGGCTGTTCGATACTATGTAGATTAAATTCACTGAGTTGCTTTAATTTTTCTAAAGCAGAATCTTTAGAAAATGCCCCATTAGCATCTACTCTCAATTCGACTTCTGACGCTGAAAATTCACTTCGGATATACCTCAACAAGTCTAATTCTGATGTAAAGTCGATAGCTCCAATTTTAAGCTTAATACAGCTGAAACCTTGTTTAATTTTCTCTTGAATTTGAGATTTCATAAAGGACTTCTCGCCCATCCAAATCAATCCGTTAATGACCATTCCCTTTTTTCCTTCAGTAAATTCTGAAGGAAAAAGAACATAAGAGTTTGAAGAAGAAAAAGAGTTGAACGCCATTTCTAATCCAAATTGAATAGAAGGATAATCTGCTAATTTAAGATATAAAACATCTAAGCCTAAATGGATATTTTCACACACCCAATGAAGAGTTGCTTCATACTCTTCTATAGGATCAATACTCAATCCTTTTAGAAGTCCACACTCACCTATTCCATACTTAACATCGTTCTCAAATTTGATAAACCAAGAGTCTTTTGTTTTCAAAACTCCTCTTGAGGTTCCGCTTGGTTGTTTGAAATTCAGCGTATGTTTAAAGTAAGTTACTTTCATTTTCAAAATTTGCATAAAAATAAAAAAAAGCCAACGTTTTCATAACAGCTTTTTCATAATAATTAAAAAACATCAATTAATTGATGATAAGTTTTTTGGTTATCACTTTGGAATTACTCATAACTCTTAAGAGATAAATACCAGCACTTAACTCCAGTGCTATCCGATCTCCAGAGTTTACTTTAGTCTCCAAAACTTTTTTACCTGTCATTGAATACATTTGAATAAAAGAGTCATTTGAAATTCCTTGAAGCTGAATATAATTTGAAGCAGGATTAGGATAAATCGATATCTCTTCTGTCCTGTTTTGAGTTACTGAAAGGGACTGATCCCAAACCTCCCCTTGATTATTTCCCCAGATATAATTTGCTAGCTCTGGATAATCTATAAAGGGATTTCTATTGTTTTGCCAAGTATAGGCTATATTATTCCTGTTCATTTCAAAATCATCAGCTGGATCATCGAGATGCCATTGCAATAAGGTTTGCAAATCGCCAAGCTGACCAGTGCTATCTGGAAAACCATCTACGACCGAAAGATTATTAAAGCGTATAGATAAATAAAATACAGCTCGTGCTACGTCTCCTCTAAAACTACCTAGAGTTCCTTCGGGTCCTATATATTCTCCAAAATGTTGGTTACCTCTTGAACTATTCTCATTAGCATCTGTGGCTCTTAGGCCATGAGCATCAGAATTTGCATGTCTTAAGGAGTCTGCATTGGTCACCCACCATTCATTAATTCCTGTAGCAATTTCATCGTCTTCTATACTGAAAAAACCACCCCTGGACCTAGGATATACATGCTCCCTGTTCCAAAATCCAGTTCCTGATGAACTCAGTTGATAGAGGTATTTGGGTCTAGACTCCTCTCTGTAGGCTAACCAGACTTCGTTGCTATTCATCGGGCTTTGATCAGCAGATTTAAGAATATCAATAATATCTGAATAGGTATGAATCTTAACCACTCCTTCTTCTGCAATGATATCTTGTATAGCCTGACTTAGATTAGGACCAGATTCTCCATTTAAAATTTCGAAATAATCAGATGGTCCCGTGGGCTCGACTTTATCGAAAGTTGGATGAATAGGAGTCCCCCAATCGGCAACGGTAAAATCGTCATCAATGGCAATAACTTGAATAAAATTACTATTCAAAATAAAGGGCTCACCAAGAATATCAACTGCAATGGAGATAAACTCATCGCCTTCGTCTACCTCATCATCAACTAGATTAATAACTACAGAACCTGAGTTTGTTCCTGCAAAAAGAGTGACAGAGGTCTGTCCGGTATAATCCTCTTCAGTAAACCCTCCGTTGATCAAACTGAAAGTAATCATAATCTCCTCCATCAACGTTTCTGAAGTTTCAAAATCAATGGTAAAGCTATCACCTTCGTTGACAAGATTGGAACTTGGTGTGACGTCTATAAAAACAGGAGTTATTCCACTTCCATCATTTGGTATTCTAGGAGTTGGTGTGCTGACAAACCAAGATCCATCAAAGTTTCTTTGCATGGATTCTAAGTCCGAATTACCATTCACATCTTCGTCTATTTGTTCGGTTTGTGCAAGGAGATTTAATAAGTTTTGATCTTCTGGATCACTTGTCCCGTAAACTAGGGCGTCTACAAGATCATCTATAGTGGCGAGGGTTCCTTCTTCAAAATCTTCCACACTGCCCCTATACACAGCAACAGCATCTGCTCCATTTTGAATGAAATTTCTAAGCAATCGATAATTAGGACTTGGAGTAAGTTCAGGTCCACCTAGTACAAATAACCCGTTAAAGTCAGTCACAAAACCGTCAAGACTCAAAGCAAAGTAACTGGAGTCTGCTCCTGAACTGGATCCATTAAAAAGAACGAGAACATACCCGTCCAATGGTGACTCTACAACTTGAGTTCTCAACTCTATAAATTCTTGAGTATCTACGCCAGGGGTATCAGAATCTACTTCGTTTATTATAACTTCTTGAGAAAAGATAAACTGACTTAATAAACAGAATCCTAAAAAAGTAATTTTGTTCATCACATGTTTTTACAAAGATAATTAAGTTTTCTCTTATCAACTGAAATTCAGATAACTATATGATTAATACAAAAGCTCTCTACAAGATTGTAGAGAGCTTTTGTATTTAAAAAAATCGCTTAATATTATCTAACCAATTTTTTATATTTAATTCGTTTTGGCATTAAATCACCGCCCAAACGTTTTTTCTTATTTTCTTCATATTCACTAAAGCTACCTTCGAAAAAATAAACTTCAGAATTTCCTTCAAAAGCAAGAATATGAGTACAAATTCTATCTAGAAACCATCTGTCGTGAGAAATAACTACAGCACACCCTGCAAAGTTTTCTAAACCTTCTTCCAAGGCTCTAAGTGTGTTAACATCTAGATCATTGGTTGGCTCATCCAAAAGCAAAACATTACCCTCTTCTTTCAACGTCATTGCTAAATGAAGTCTGTTGCGTTCTCCACCAGACAATTTGTTGACTTTCTTATTTTGTTCGCTACCATTAAAATTAAAACGACTTAAATAAGCTCTAGAATTAACTTTTTTACCGCCCATCATGACTAGATCTTGTCCTTCACTAAAGTTTTCCCAGATGGATTTATCTGGATCAATATTAGAGTGAGCTTGGTCTACATAAGCAATTTTAGCAGTTTCACCAACTACAAATTCACCCTTATCAGGTTGAATTTCATCCATTATCATTTTAAAAATAGTCGTTTTACCAGCACCATTAGGGCCAATTACTCCAACAATACCAGCTTGAGGAAGTTTGAAATTTAAGTTGTCGTACAATAACTTCTCATCAAACCCTTTGCTTACTCCACTGGCATCAATTACATTGTTACCTAAACGCGGTCCATTAGGAATATAAATTTCAAGTTTTTCATCAAGTTTTTCTTGGTCTTGACTCATCAACTTATCATAATTATTCAATCTAGCTTTTTGTTTAGATTGTCTTCCTTTTGGAGCCATTTTAACCCATTCTAGCTCACGCTCCAATGTTTTTTGGCGTTTGCTGGCTTGCTTATTTTCTTTAGCCATTCGCTTAGATTTTTGATCTAACCAAGACGAATAGTTTCCCTTCCAAGGAATCCCTTCTCCTCTATCTAGTTCCAAAATCCAACCTGCTACGTTATCCAGAAAATATCTATCGTGAGTTACTGCAATGACAGTTCCCTTGTATTGTTGCAAATGATGCTCAAGCCAATGCACAGATTCTGCATCTAAGTGGTTGGTTGGCTCATCGAGAAGAAGAACATCTGGTTCTTGAAGAAGTAAACGACATAAAGCTACACGCCGCTTTTCTCCACCAGATAAATTTTCGATTTTTTGATCGGAAGCCGGTGTTCTTAGAGCATCCATAGCTACTTCAAGCTTATTATCGAGTTCCCAAGCATTGGTAGCGTCAATTTTATCCTGAAGTAATGCTTGACGATCCATTAATTTTTGCATCTTTTCGGCATCTTCGTATACCTCTGGTAACCCAAAATCATCATTGATTTTGTTGTATTCATCTAAGATCGCTACCACATCAGAGACTCCTTCTTTGACAATCTCAAGTACTGTTTTTTCGGGATCCAGTTCAGGTTCTTGCTCAAGATATCCTACTGAATAGTCTTGGGAAAAGACAACATCACCACGGTAGTTTTTTTCGATTCCGGAAATTATTTTCATCAAAGTAGATTTTCCAGAACCATTAAGCCCTAAAATCCCAATTTTTGCACCGTAAAAAAAACTTAAATATATATTCTTTAAAACAGGCTTATCTTCACCTGGGTATGTTTTGGATACTCCCGACATGGAGAATATCACTTTTTTATCATCTGCCATTATTTATTTTTTTCTTAATTAAACTCTTCCTTTTAGCGCATTAAACACCCAAGCTATGGCAAAAAAACCAATCCCTACGGAAGCAAAGCCCCATCCTGCAATTTCATTATACCTGAACGCTCCTAAAGCAATTAGTCCTAAGCCTACAATGATCATAATAAAAGTAGCCCAGGCTAAAACAGTATTCTTATTCATACCTTATCTTTTTATAATCGGCTAATTTACAAAAACGATTTTAAATCTTATTTCACAAGCCTTAACTATATTGATAATTTCTAAGATAAACACAAAGAATTTCACCTTTTACCAATCTAAGTTCTTCTGTAGAGATTTATAAAGTGCTCTATCAAAATACTTACTATGCCCTATTTTTGCAAATAATTTCTGATTTAATTCTAATTCTATTCCGATATATCGCTCTTGAAACTCCTGCCTTAGACTGGTTGTAAAGCCATCTGCTTTGCCTAAATAGGGATAGTTCATCCTTATTCGTTGATCTGATAAATGGGCATTTAAGTCCTTTTTAAAATGCATCGCCCATTTTTTTTCTTCAGATCTTCGGGGATCATAGAGCAAACCCACCTCTGTATTTCTTGTCTCCCCCTCCAGGACTGGTGTAAAACTATGTACCGACAGATGCAACACAGACTCTCCCTCTTTGATATAGGTATATATTTTTTTCTGAATCTCTTCTCGATATGGCTTATAATAATCTTTTATAAGTTCTCGCTTTTCTTCTTCACTAAATGATTTTGAAATACTAGAAAAAAGTTGAGAATGCTGAGGGGATCTATTGACTTCTATCAAAAGCCGACTCCAGCGATAATACGATGAAAATGTAGCTAGAGGTTTGAGGTTTTTAAATATCCTGAACGCTCCAAGATCATATCCTTGATGTGTTTCTAACCTTTGCTTGAATTCGGAAAAATATGATTTATATTTTTTTGGCAAAGCATTATTTGCATGCTCACAAGTCAAGACCAGTTTCAAGATCGAAAAAGTTGATTGGTAGATAAACAGTTTTCGAGTTGTTTATAGACCCGCAGAATATTGGTCTCAGAATAATCATCTTGAATAGCTTTTAAAGTTCTCGTTGACAAACTCCCTTCTGCAAGAATAAGACCAATAGCGTCTTGGTGTCGCTTGTCCATGCGGTGACTTACTCTTTCAAACAAATGAGTCCATATAGAACTAACTTGCATAGACTCCGAATTAATGCCTAGTACCTTTAAGTATTTTTCATTAATTACTGTAGCTCCTTCAGCTTGACATATGGTGGTTTCCAAAATGTCAAACAAATCATTCTCATGCCACGACTTTTGGACACTAAGATTAGAATAAACTTGATCGACTAACTCTTTTAGGACCTCTACAATAAAAGAGCTGATAGAAATATCTGCCAACGGACATTCCTGTAAATCTAAAATCCGAATTTCGATGGCATTCCTATCAAATCTGGCAATGGCTCCCCTGGAATTTAAAAAATGATGCTCCAAGATATTTTCTTTATCGTAAGGAGCTATAGCAGTATTAATAGGGTCGAAAATCTTAATTTGATAGTCGTGCTGAGTAAATACTTGCTCAGGGATAACTTTACCTGTCATTTCAGGGATTTGTTGTTGATTGGTCAGATACATCTTCATCCTTGCATCTTTAAACCCAGTATTCTTTCCATTTAAAATCGGAGAACTTGCGCTTAAAGCTGGAAGAATAGGAAGAATAAGTCTTACTGCTGCATGTAGTTTTTCGAATTCCAAATCATCATAAAAAGGGAGGTTGATGTGCATACTTTGCACATTGGACCAGCCATGACCTTTACAGTCAAAAATCCTGTTATAAAGAGCATATACGTCACTATATGAATGCTCCCAGAGTTTCATTTCCAAATCTGGATTCATCAAAGGATGACAAGCCGTTGGCCATAGTACCATCTCTTTTAGTTTCAATAACTTATTGATCTCAAGGATGTTTTTATGGAACTCGAGATCTAGTTGATTCAAATCTTTGGTAGGTCCATTGGTCTTTAGTTCAATGACATGGGCCGCCAATTCATTACTCCATTCTATAGTTCCATTATCCACATCAGACACCAATTGACCTGTTTTAAGCTTCATCAATTCATCTACTGCAGGTTTAATTCTTCCTGTAGAGCTATCTACAAGCATGTATTCTAGTTCTATCCCGAAGACTTCAAAAAGATGGTATTTCATAACTCCTGCTTTGAATTAAGACGGTCTTTTAGAGATGTAAGAATTGTATTGTAAACAAGATCTCCGTAAAGGCCATCTTCCACTCCAAAATCTATATTGGGATTGTCATTTATTTCTATAACTAGAGCCTTTCCTTCGACTTCTTTTATATCAATTCCATAAAGACCTTTGCCCATTATTTTAGCTGATTTTAGAGCAGCTTTCATCACTTTTTCTGGAACGTCTTCAATTGCAAAACAGTCTGCATTTCCATCTTGATCATCCTTTTTATCGGCAGACCAATTGTAAATTTGCCAGTGTCCGTTCGCCATGAAATAGCGACAAGCATAAAAAGGCTTATCATCTAAAATACCAATTCTCCAGTCATATTCTGAAAAGGTATATTCCTGTGCAATAACCAAGTCTGAAGTTTTCAGCATCTCTGTAAGCAAACTTTCAAACTCTTCCTCATTTTTTGCCTTTTTTACTCCGAAAGAAAAAGTAGAGTCTGGTGATTTCAAAACACAAGGTAAGCCTGTTATTTTAAGAACTTCATGCATATTTTCTTTATGAACGATAACGGTTTTAGGCGTGGGAATTCCATTTTTTTGAAGCGCTTCCGCCATAAATACTTTATTGCAGCACTTTAAAATTGAATCCGGATAATCAATGATAGCTAAACCATCTTGTAAGGCCTTTCTAGCAAAAGCATAAGCTTCATTATTTACCTCTGTGCTTTGTCTGATAAAAAGAGCATCAAAAGAAGAAAGTCTGTAGAAATCTTTTGGCGTTAAGATTTCCACGTAAAAGTTCATTTTTTCTGCCAAGTCTACGAATTTCTTAAGAGCTTTAGGGTTACTTGGTGGAGCAGGATCGTTGGGCTGGACCAAAATTGCTAAATCATATTCTGCCTTATTGGCCTTTGGTGTATCATATCTTTTTTTGGAAAAATACTGTGAAGCAAAATAATACATGCTTTCCAAGTGCTCTTTTGGAATTTCTGAAATTGAAATTGCCTTGATCGACTTTATGTTCCATTTAGTTGAATGTTTAAAAATTAACCTTAAAAATGGAATCTGAAAATGCCTAAAAATAAGTGTACTTAAAGCCTTATACTTTTGAGCTACATTTTGACCAAAATAAATACTGAGTGTAAACTCTTGTGACTTGATGTTTTTTAGACTTTTTTGAATCTCTTCTTCAAATTCTTCTGAAACAATTTTGACGAGCTTCCTCTCTCCTAAATCTACAAGATTATTAATAGTAGGTACTGCCAGATGGCCGCGAGCTTCTGCTAGTAAGGAGACGTAATAGCCTTTAGATTGATAGCTATATTGATCACTAAGATTAAAAACTCTCGCGTTTTTTAAATTTGCGTACTCTGGCTTTGTTAAATAATCTTGAGAAGTAATAATGGACGTATGATCGCTTGAAATAGGCCATTTCTCAGGTTGGCTTACCACTATCAATTTATTCATTTAAGGGATATAAAATAAATTAAAAGTAACCTAAATATCAATTCAAAAGTTGATGCAAAAAAATAGTTTTAAACTTTTTTGTCAATAAATTTTCTCATCCTTTCATTGATGTTTTTCCAATATTGATAAAGGTCAACCAAGGTTTTTTGATCCACCTTGCCAGTATTCTCTCTTAAATTTAGCTCGAGTGTTTTAAGGTTTTGAACCGATTTAGCATTTACTTGAGCAAAGCGAGAAGACAACTTATGGATAATTTCAGCTAAAGCCTTATTATCTTTTGCACTTAAAGCTAAACTAAATTTGGAAAGTTCTTTATCGTTTTCTTCAACTAAAGTCTCCACCAAGTCTTTTAAAAGGTCATCATCATCGTTAGCATACACCATAAGATCTTTAAAATTGAAAGACTGTCCCTCCTCCTTTTTTTTCAAATTAGTAGAGTATAACTCTTCGGTACTTTCAAGATGTAGAAGTTTTGCAACCTTTTCCAAGATCACCTCTCGTTTTACTGGTTTAAAAACCTGAGCATCAAAACTATCTAGCATCCCTTTTTCAGTCTCATCTAACATGACATTAGCAGTGGAGACCAAAGTATTCTTCAAAACAATATTTTCTTTTTTGAGATTCTCAAGCACTTCATAGCCTGTCATAAAGGGCATTTTGAAATCTATTAAATATAAATCATAATCATGATGGTCTAAAAGATGTTCAAAACCGAGTTTAGCATCAGTAAAAACGATTAAATTGGGATGATAAGGCTGGAATAGTTTTTCATAAAGTCTAGCGATCAATTTATCGTCATCCAGAATAAAAATACGTTTCCCCTTTAAAGCATTGTCAGATAAATTAAACTCCTTTCTTTTTTTCACGATGGTACTATCCTCTACTTTTTCAAATTCAAAATTCAGTTTAAAACTCGTTCCCTTATCGAGTTCGCTTTCCACATCGAGCTTCCCTCCCATTTGCTTCACTAGCTTTTGAACGATGCCCAGCCCCAATCCAGTTCCTTTCATTTTGTTTTTATGAGTTCCCGCTTGCTGGTAGTCTTGAAAAACAGTTTTCAATTCCTGTTCCGTCATGCCAATACCAGAGTCCTCAATCACTATGAATACAGCAAGTTTATCATTTTTTTCTTCAGATCTCACCTCAAGCTTTATAAATCCATCCTCTGTATATTTCAAAGCATTATGCATTAAATTATAAAGGATTTGCTGTAGCCTATGTGCATCTGCCTTTACCAATAAATCTTCTTTTGGAAGATTAAAAATAGGATCTAGCTGCTGATTCTTAATTAACTCTTTAAAGCTGCGTTTGATGTCATCAAAAACTTTAAAAAGATTACTAGGAGTGGTTACTATGTCAATAATTCCAGCTTGTATCTTAGCCATGTCCAAAATCTCATTGGTCATTTGGTAAAGATAATTGGAGGCTACTTTGATCGATTTTACATTTTCATCCGTATCATCTAGCATATCAGAATACCCTATAATGGAAGTTAAGGGAGTCCTCAACTCATGACTCATAGTCGATAAAAACTTTTGTTTTTCTATGGCATCTCGTTTTGCTTTTTCTTCGTCTGCCTTTAGTTTATTTTGATAAAAAATACTTTGGTTGATATCTTTAAAGATAATGAAAATGGCAATGATGGTAATTAAAATCAAAATAAAAATGATGGCTCCTAGTTCAAAGAAATAAGTCATCGAGTCTGTTTTCAGATTTTTAATAGAGTTCTGATAATGTTCATATTCTTCAAATAAAATTTCGTTAAGGGTATTTTCAACATAATTATTGACTTCAATGTTTTTTCTAAAAATCTCCTGTTCTTGACGTTTTAGGGAATTTAAAAGTTGGGTGCGATGACGCTGATATTCTTTTATAGCGGGAAGAATATCAAGCGTTGCTTTTTCTTCTTTATTTCTTGAAAAGACAGTATCTATAGACTCTCTAACCAAGGTATCCCTAGAACTAGTTCTAGATATCGTCGTATCATTTTCTGGTCTTGAAGAACCAAATAATCGTTGAAAAAAACCTCGCTCATCTTCTCCTTGCTGACTAAGCTCTGTCTTTTCATAGATTTCAGAGTTGATTTGTTTTATAATAGTAATAGAATCTGAAGGTTTTGCTTCAATTTTAGAAAGTTCATTATCAACAAGACCTCTGAGTTCATTTATAAATACTTCTTGAGTCTGTTCTTTTTTATTCTGTAGCTCAAAGTAATCATCTCGAATTTGTCTTAAAAGTTTTGGAATAGTATCCAAATTTCTGTCCTTGAGAATACGCTCTTGGTTAATATTATTTTTAACAGAATCTACGTTCTTTTCAATATTTGCTATTAAACTGTCGGATTTAATAGAGTTAAAACGATCTGAATCTACCAGATACAAGTTATTCAACTTGTTCAGATCTACCATGATTTTCTTCAGGTTATCAGATCTTTTATTGGGTGAAAGAGTATTTTCTACCTTATCTCCCAAGGCATTGAGACTATCATAAAAATAAAAACCTATCGCCAAGAGTCCACTAGCAAATAGGGCAAACAGCCATAACATTTTTCCTTTTAGCTTAAACATACTGTTACACGTATTGATTTATAAATTTAAAATCTTTTTAGGAATCAATAGCCTTTTAATAAAGTTCTAAACTATATATTTATGGGTTTTCCTACCAAAACCTTAACTAAAAGACCTTTAGAATTTTTATTCTTTTTCATTCAGCACTCTACTCACCTTAAGCCTTTTTACATTAGGTAATCTATAATCTAAATCTATAAAATCAAAGGTATACTTATCTATCAAATCTTTTGCAAACATAGTGCTTGGCGTTTTATGTCTTTCAGCAAAGCATTCATATATCTTTGTCTGGCAGGGCTAATTGAAAACAAAATAGATCAACTAAATAAATAATTTACAAAAATTGTGCAAAGTCTCAATTTTTAATAGCGATGTGATCTACCCGCTTTCTTTCATGGCAAGTTTTACTTTTCAGGAATCTGATGATTTGAAGGAAATTGCAAACAAAATCGACATACTGTTGAAGAGTTCAACAAAATGAATACTTTTGAGTAAAAGAAAAATAAAATCAAAAGTTATTATTTTAATTTAAGCAATTCGATAGACTTTGATTTAATATTTTAGCAAGAAAATACTGTGAGCAAAATCTTAATAGTCGACGACGATCCATTTTTCAATAAAACGCTTTCCAATTATTTAAGGAGATTCGATTATAGCATAGAAACCTCTAGCTCTTCTGAAGAAGCTTTAGAACTTTTAAAAACAGAAACTTTCGACTTAGTCATCACAGATTACAGATTACCAAAAATGAATGGCTTAGAATTAATAGAAAAGATTAAAACACATTGGAACACCCGTGTCATTTTAATCACTAATTATTCTGATATTAGAACTGCTGTGAAGTCTATTAAACTAGGGGCTTTCGAATTTGTTTCCAAACCCGTTATCCCCGAAGAGTTTAAATTAGTCATTGAAAATGCACTGAATTCTCCTTTGATTTATTCAACTAAAGATCGAAGTTCATCTGTAAAAAAGAGCCTATCTAAAGGAGCTAGTTCGACTTCTGTAGTTAAAGGAAGTAGCGAACAAGCCCAAGAACTATGGTCTTATGCAAAACAGGTGGCACCTACTCAAATGTCGGTAATGATAACCGGAGAAAGTGGTACTGGCAAAGAATACGTCGCCAAATTCATACATAACCACAGTAAAAGAAAAGACCAAGTTTTTGTGGCTATAGACTGTGGTGCTTTGCCAGAGAGTATTGCCTCTAGTGAACTTTTCGGCCACGTAAAAGGTGCTTTTACCGGAGCAGATCGCGATAAAAAAGGGCAATTTGAATTTGCCAATGGCGGTACTTTATTCCTCGACGAAATTGCAAATTTATCTTACGAATCTCAAGTAAAGCTACTACGAGTCTTACAAGAACGAAAAATAAGACCTGTTGGAGGAAACAAAGAGATTGAAATTGATGTCAGAATTATCGCAGCAACCAATGAAAATTTAACTACTGCAATTTCTGAAAATAAATTTAGAAATGATTTATTTCATAGGTTAAATGAATTCTCTCTAAATATTCCTTCCCTTAAGGAGCGACTAGAAGATTTTGAAGAATTTATTCACTTTTTTATTGCTGAAGCTTGTGACGAACTTGAAAAGGATACTGTAGATATAGACCTTCAACTTCTAGAGGATTTAAAAACATACGATTGGCCTGGAAATTTAAGAGAGATGAGGAATTTGCTGAAACGGGCGGCTTTACTTTGCCAAGAAGGCACAATTTTACACAAGCATTTACCACAATCTATTTTTGAAAAAAAAGAAGCATCTGTCGACATGACACTTCTCTCTAATGATTTAAAAGAAGTTAAGGAACATCATGAAAGGGAAATGATTCTTAAGTGTTTGAAGAAAAATAAATACAATAAAAGCAAAACTGCTAAGGAATTAAATATAGACAGAACTACACTTTATAATAAAATAAAAAGCCTTGGGCTGGATGTATAATCCATACCTCCAAAACAAGAGAGTCAATTTTATAAGGTCTTATTGATAAAATTCTATTGAAAATAAAAACCTTTGCTGGAGTATACCAACAAAGGTCAATTTTAATTTTTAAGAAATAACTTATTTTTCAGTAGGAGTCGTTCTCAAATAGGATTTTATGGCTTTATATCCAGGGAATTGTTCTTTTGCATCTTCATCACTTACCGATGGAGAAATAATAGCATCCAAACCTGGCTTCCAATCTGCTGGGGTTGCTAACTTTTTATTAGCCGTTAATTGAAGGCTATCAATAACTCTTAGCAATTCATCAAAATTTCTACCTGTAGAGGCTGGATAGGTCAATGTTAATTTTATTTTTTTGTCTGGACCAACCACAAATACGGAACGCACTGTGCCCTTTTCAGAAGCATTTGGATGAATCATGTCATATAACTCTGCTACTTTTCTATCGCTATCTGCTATAATCGGAAAATTAACAGTGGTGTTTTGAGTCTCGTTTATGTCTTTGATCCACTCATGATGGTCTTCTAAAGGGTCTACACTTAAGGCAATAACTTTTACATGTCTTCTATCAAACTCATCTTTAAGCTGAGCTGTTCGACCAAGTTCAGTCGTACATACGGGTGTAAAGTCTGCTGGGTGAGAATAAATGATTCCCCACTGGTCTCCTAACCAGTCATGAAATGAAATATTTCCTTCAGTTGTTTCAGCAGTAAAATCTGGAGCTGTATCTCCTAATCGTAAATGTGCCATAATATGAGGTTTTAGTGTTAATACTTTTTTGCTAATAAGTAGATATTTTACCGACCATAAAATTAAACAATGGAATGGAAGGTGAAGGACCTAAACCTAAGTTTAGCTTTTTATTTAGACTTTATAAATTCTTCTCATCCTAAAAAATGGAAATTTTCATTATTAAAAATAGCAATCGGCTCTTCGATGAAATCAATTTTACCAAGCTATCTAAACCCTTAGAAAAGCTCCTGTAGTATTTTATATGAAGAAAGAGCCCACAGTGAAGCCTGCTTCGTTAATCTCACATGAAGTGTACTTCGCCAAAATATTTGTTTATCAAATCTGTTATAAAGTCGGTAACTTTAGATTTTAATGTGACCTCTAAGACCAGATTATATTTATAATGCCGTATGAATAAATTAGATTATTTTTTAATTGAAATTAAAAATAATCAGCATAGGCCTTAGCTACGGTAATTATTTTTTATAAAAAGCAGGCGTAAAAAAGGCGATTTATTGCGGCATTATAAGTCTAATTTAGTGTAAAACCAAATCTACTTTATTTATATCGGCGAACTCTTCTGGTTTAAATTGAGCATAGCTGCCAATTCGAATAATGGAGACGTCACGATCTTCTTGAAACTCAACTCTTTTATAACCTTTATTTACAAAGTTACAGACCATAGTTGAGGTTTCAGATAAATTAAATTTAAAACTTAAGAAACAAAAAGTAACTTTTGAGTGGACAATTTTTAGGTGTTTTGATCTATATGAGTGCAACGAGATAAATAGAATCTTCTATCTTCGCAACGTCTGGAAAAGATAATAACCATAATTTATTTTATAAAATTGAAATACCTTTCATCACTTTCGTTTATTTTTCTGTTGAATTTATTAATTCTAGCTTCATGCTCTTCTCCAGAAGTAAATAATCGAGATCACTTAGTCTTTAGATATAATGAGCATGCCAATATTACATCTCTAGATCCAGCTTTTGCTAAAGACCAACGGAACATTTGGCCTGCTCACCAGATGTACAATACTTTAGTAAAACTGGATTCGAACCTCTCCATAGAAGAGGATCTTGCCCATTCTTGGACAATTTCTGAAGATGGTTTAACGTATACTTTCCAACTGAGACAAGACGTGTTATTTCATAAACATACTATCTTCGGAAAAGACTCCACCCGTCATGTTTCTGCAAAAGATGTAGAGTACAGTCTCAAAAGGCTTACAGATCCTGAGGTTGCTTCCCCTGGAAGTTGGGTCATGTCTAACGTAAAAAACATTGAAGCGAAAACTGATGATTTGATTGAAATTGAGTTAGAACACCGATTTCCTGCATTTCTAGGCTTATTGTCTTCAAAATTCTGCTCGGTGATTCCAAGAGAAATGCAAAACTTAGATTTTCAAACTTCGCCTATTGGAACAGGTCCATTCAAATTTAAACGTTGGGAGATCGGAGAAAAGATGGTGTTGAGAAAAAATAAATTGTATTTTAAAACAGATGCTAAAGGAAATGCTTTGCCCTATTTGGAAGCCATTTCTATCACCTTTTTACCAGATAAACAAAGTGAATTTTTAGCCTTTATCCAAGGTAAGCTTGATTTTTTAAGCGGTTTAGATCCTTCCTATAAAGACGAACTTATCACCACCAGCGGAAAGTTAAGTTCGAAATTTGAAGCTCGTGTAGATATGGATAAAAGCCCCTACCTAAACACAGAATATTTGGGGTTTTACTTAGATTCTCCTTCAACAGAGATTCAATCTCAAGACTTTAGAAAAGCAATCAATTATGCATTTGATCGAGATAAAATGATCAAGTATCTAAGAAACAATATTGGAATCCCTGCACATAAAGGTTTTATTCCAGAAGGATTGGCTGGCCAGACCACTGTAGATGGCTATTCTTACCAACCTAAAAAGGCAAAAGCTCTTATAGAGAAGTTCAAGAATGAAACAGGAATCATCTCACCAAAATTGATAATAAGCACCAATCCCTCCTATATAGATTTGGTGGAATTTATTCAAAAGGAGGTACAAAAAATTGGAATTCAAGTAGATATAGATGTCATGCCACCTTCCACCATTCGTCAAAAACGCTCTGCAGGACAATTGGATAATTTTAGAGCTAGCTGGATTGCCGATTATCCAGATGCTATCAATTACTTATCCTTGTTCTACAGTGATAACTTTTCACCCAACGGTCCTAATTACACCCATTTTAATAATGACACTTACGACAGACTCTACGAAGAAGCTTTGAAGATAACAGAAGACACAATCCGGTATAAACTTTATTCACAGATGGATTCTATCTTAGTAGAAAAAGCTCCAATGATTCCTCTCTATTATGATGAAGTGATTCGTTTTAGGTCAAAATCTGTAAGTGGGTTGGGCATTAACCCTTTTAATTTACTTGACCTATCAAAGGTTAAGAAATCTAAGTAGACCCCAAACCAAAAATTGGTTTATAGTGAAGATTCTCTTTATATCTTTGAAAAAATATCTCTATGGAATACGCATCTTATATATTTCTTGGCTTGTTTGCTCTGGCTTTAGGCTTTTTGTTGGCAAAGCTGATGGATAAATCTACGATTGCTACTTGGCAAACCAAATCATCCCACTTTCAGTCACTATATGAAGAGTCCGTTCGACGAGAGCAAAAATCAAAAGACGAGTTCATAACCGCTACCGAAAAACTTAGAGCTGAATTGAAAAGTGAAGAAAATGAACGCTTCCAAATTCAGAATAGACTCATAAGAAAGGAGACAGAATTGGAAGGTTTGGTTAATAAATGGAGGGAGCAAAAATCTGAAATGCAAGCCCTTCAAAAAAAGTTTAGTGAAGAATTTGAAAACCTTGCCCAAAGGATTTTAGAACAAAAATCTGAAAAGTTCACACTCCAAAATCAAAAAAATATAGCTCATATTTTAGACCCCTTAAAAGAGAAGTTGACCTCTTTTGAAACCAAAATTGAAAAGACGAATTCTGATTTTTTGAAAGGTCATATTCAACTTGAACAACAACTGAAATATCTCAACGAACAGAATTTGAAAATTTCAGAAGAAGCCAATAATTTAACTAATGCTCTAAAAGGCAGTAGTAAAACACAAGGCAACTGGGGAGAAATGATTTTGGAAAAAGTTCTGGAAAAATCTGGACTGACAAAAGGGCGTGAATACAGAGTACAACAGCACTTTAAGGATGAAAATGGCTTGAGCAAATTGCCTGATGTTGTAGTTTATTTACCCAATGAAAAGAAAATGATCATAGATTCTAAAGTGAGTTTAAAAGCCTACGAACGGTACATCAATTCTGACGATGAGCAAGAAAAAGCTGGACATTTAAAAGCGCACGTGAAATCTATGGAAACTCACCTTAAAGGCCTAAAAGATAAAAACTATGAGCTGCTTGGTGGAAATTCTACACCAGATTTTATTTTGATGTTTGTCCCCATTGAACCCGCCTTATTCCTTGCGCAAAGTGAGAATTCAAATTTCTTTTACTCCGCTTTCCAAGATAATATTTTGATGGTAAGTCCTACTACTTTACTCTCTACATTAAGAACTGTAGACATGGTTTGGAGCAATGAAAAACAACAACAAAATGCTGTGCAAATCGCTAAACATGCTGGTGATTTATATGATAAATTTGTTAATTTAATTGAAGGCTTAGATGAGGTTGGAAATCGCATTGATTCTACAAAATCTACTTACGATAAAGCCATGAAAAAATTGACTGGAAAACAAAATTTGATAAAAGATGTAACGTCATTAAAAGAGATGGGCGTTACTTCCAAAAAAGTCCTAAACTCAAAATGGACAGAAACTCAATAAAACTAAGCTATGACTAAAAAATTCAAACATCCTTCAGATTCTATAGTAATCTTATCACAACTCATGTTACCCTCCCATTCAAATTTTGGAGGAAAGATTCATGGTGGATTTATTCTATCACTTCTGGACCAAGTTGCTTTTGCATGTGCAGCCAAGCACTCCGAAAATTATTGTGTCACGGCAAGTGTAGACCGCGTAGACTTTTTAAACCCTGTGGAGGTTGGAGAGCTTCTTACCCTAAAATCTTCGGTAAATTACGTTGGAAGGACGTCGATGGTTGTTGGAATTCGTGTAGAATCTGAAAATATACAAAACGGAGACAAAAAACATTGTAATTCCTCCTATTTTACCATGGTAGCTAAAGATGATCATGGAAAATCTATTGAAGTTCCAGGCCTTAGATTAAGCGCTGAAGATGACTACAGGCGTTTTATCAAAAATATCAAAAGAATGGAAAATAGGAAACAACACGATGAGACCTTCAAAAATTTTAATTTTATTAGAGCAGAATACAATGAAATTTTAAAGAACTATAATGTCAAGCTTGAGTAGTTAAGGGCCATTGATAAATTTCTATCAAGACACTCGTCACTAAATTTTTTAACTCAACAAGTATTAGAGTAACTATATTTAGCTAAATCAAAACATATAATAAAATAAAACACCCCCTATTTCGTAGGGGGTGTTTTATTTTATTATATGTTTTATATATATTTACATTTAAATTTTAGGGGATATGAAAAAAATAGAGGCGATTATTAGAAAGTCTCGTTTTGATGAAGTTAAAGAAGCACTCCATCAAATAGAGGTGAATTTCTTTAGTTATTGGGACGTCACGGGTGTAGGAAATGAAAAACAAGGTCACTTATATAGGGGGATTTCTTATAGCACAAGTGATATTCAAAGACGATACTTAGTGGTTATTGTGTCTGATGATTTTGTTGACAAAACCGTAGAAACCTTAATTGAAAAGGCTAAAACTGGAGATGTTGGAGATGGAAAAATATTCATTTCCAATATTGAAGAATGTATTAGGATAAGAACAGGTGAACGTGGAACTCAAGCAACTAAATAAAAACTATGGAAAACGCTCTATTTACTGCAAATAATATATGGATGATGCTTTGCATCGCTTTGGTTTTTTTAATGCACCTAGGTTTTTCTCTTTTAGAGATTGGCTTAACTCGTCAAAAAAACACCATTAATATTTTATTCAAAAACTTTTTTATCATTTGCTCTGGACTAGTTCTCTATTATATTGTAGGCTTCAACATCATGTATCCAGGAGACTTTAATGGATGGTTTAGTCTAAGTGAAGTTGGATTGCATCTGCCAGACAATGGTCTAACCGCAGATTATGCGGATGCAGGCTATACCTATTGGACAGATTTTTTATTCCAAGGGATGTTTGCTGCGACAGCGGCAACTATAGTCTCTGGTGCTGTCGCAGAACGTATTAAAATTGGCGCCTTTATGGTATTTTCAATTATTTACGTAGGTTTTATATACCCTATTAGTGGATCTTGGCTTTGGGGAGGTGGATTTTTAAGTGATTTTGGTTTTTATGATTTTGCAGGGTCTACATTGGTGCATTCTGTTGGGGGTTGGGCGGCCCTTATGGCTGTGGTTTTCCTAGGCCCCCGTATAGGAAAGTTTAAGGGTAAAAAGATTTTTGCCATTCCAGGCCATAATATTCCTTTAGCTGCAACTGGAGTGTTTTTACTCTGGTTTGGTTGGTTTGGATTTAATGGAGGCTCAGTACTTTCTGCAGATCCAGCCAGTACTTCTATCGTACTCGTCACCACAAGTTTAGCCGCTGCATCTGGAGGCTTAGGAGCCTGCATCAGTAGTTTTTTGGTCTTCAAAAATTTTGATGTAACGATGTTTATGAATGGTATATTAGGAGGACTTGTAGGAATAACAGCAGGCGCAGATTTGATGTCCCCCCTAGAGTCAATTGCCATAGGACTCATTGCTGGGCTAATCATTATTCTAGCCGTTAAATTAATGGATATTATAAGAATAGACGATCCTGTAGGAGCAATTCCTGTTCACTTGTGTTGTGGTATCTGGGGAACTTTGGCAGTAGGCCTATTTGGAAATATGGCAGGAACAGAACAGTTTTTTATACAGTTGGTATCTATAGCAACTGTTGGTGGGTTTTGTTGCTTCAGCGCTAGTATCATCCTATGGCCTATCAAGACATTTATGGGCTTAAGAGTATCATCTAAACACGAAGTTGAAGGTTTAGATATTCACGAACATGGTATGGATGCATATGCAGATTTTGGTTTAAATCAACATTGATTTAATACCGATTGGATCTTATGGCAGAAGGAGGTATCAAACCAGATTCTTTTTGCCATTTTTCCATTAAGTCCATAAGATTAATTTTAAACTTAGGAGATTGTCTTTCAAGATGTTCTGATTGAAATTCTCTTTGTAAAATATCTTCAATATAAAAGTCTTCTTTAATTTCTGAAGGATTAAATTCTTCTTTTAAAGAAATATTAAACAAACTAGCGGTGGTATTATACCAAAAGGCTCGCCATCCAGAACGGAGGTCTTTTACCAAATCGAAGGTGGTTACACCAGTTTGGCGATGAATTAGTTTAACTAAGATTTGACCTTCAGTTTTTGTTAGTTTTTTTAATTCTTCTGTAAACTCCTCTTCTACATACCTTTGAATAACTCTGGTATACTGTCTTTTTGAAGGTTTAGAGTCAATACTCGATAAGCGTTTGTTTAAAGTTTCAAAACGTTCTGAAGCTAGCTTTACATAAGGCCATACCTTTTTAGTTTTGCGTTTTAATATGAGGTAATCTCTAAAATCGTCTCGACTTTTAAATTTAAGTTTAGGATATATCATTACTTCCTCTAACTCAACTTCACTTACCCAAGAGGCATCTTTACCTATGATTAGGTATTGTTGATTGGAGCAAGTTGATGTCTCTTGATATCTTGCCTCCTGAGCACTTACTGAGACACCTGCTAACAGAAAAAAAGCTATAGCTAATTTCAAAATAAAATAATTTATAGTATGAACCTCTAAAATTGTTCCAAAATTAAGGATTCGTTTTCAACTATATCTCAATACTTTATTAAATTCGCACAACAAAAAGAATAGATATGAACGATAATTCACTAAAATTTTTAGAAAAGTATTTAAATAATGCCGCTCCAACTGGTTATGAATCGGAGGGTCAAAAGCTTTGGATGGACTATCTAAGACCTTACGTAGATGAATTCATTACAGATACTTATGGAACAGCCGTTGGTATTATAAATCCTGATGCCGATTTTAAGGTGGTTATAGAAGGTCATGCCGATGAAATATCCTGGTACGTCAATTATATCACTGATGAAGGTTTAATTTATGTGATAAGAAATGGAGGCAGCGATCATCAGATAGCAACTTCCAAGCGGGTAAACATCCATACCAAAAAAGGCATTGTAAAAGGAGTTTTTGGATGGCCAGCCATACACACCAGAGATAAATCGAGCGAGCAATCCCCTAAATCTGATAACATTTGTATAGATGTTGGTTGTGATACTAAAGAAGAGGTTGAAAAGCTTGGAGTCCATGTTGGTTGTGTCATTACCTATCCAGACGAATTTTTCATTCTGAATGGAGATAAGTTTGTGTGTAGAGGTTTAGATAATAGAATGGGTGGTTTTATGATTGCTGAAGTGGCTAGAATGCTAAAGGAAAACAATGTAGTGCTACCATTTGGATTATACATTACTAACTCTGTTCAAGAAGAAATTGGCTTACGAGGAGCTGAAATGATAGCCCAAACCATTAAGCCTAATGTAGCTATTGTCACTGACGTTTGTCACGACACGACTACGCCAATGATAGAAAAGAAAAAAGAAGGTTTTACTAAGATTGGGGCAGGTCCTGTTATAAGTTATGCTCCAGCAGTACAAAACAAACTGAGAGAACTTCTTATCGATACTGCAGAGAAACACAATATTCCCTTTCAACGTTTAGCTGCAAGCCGAATGACAGGTACAGATACTGATGCGTTTGCTTATAGCAATGGCGGTGTAGCATCAGCGCTTATCTCTTTACCGTTAAAATATATGCATACCACCGTAGAGATGGTACATGAATCTGATGTTGAAAACGTCATCAAATTAATTTATAACTCTTTACTTGAAATTAAAAATGGGGAAGATTTCAGTTATTTCAAATAGTAACGAAATCATCATCAAATTAAAAAGGCAGCTATATAGCTGCCTTTTTAATATAAATTTAGAATTAGCGTTTAATTATTTTCTTAGTAAAGGTATTGTTGTTTGAATTTATCCTAACTAAATATATACCATTTGGAAGGTGTGAGATATTAATTTCTTTTTCATTTGAATTTAACAAAACAACTTGACCTAATAAAGTATAAATTTCAGTTTCAAATTTGGATAAGTTCGTTTTTATATTAATTATTTCAGAAACAGGGTTTGGGTATAAATCGAAATCCAAATCAATGAAACTAGAAATATTTAATGTTGTATTCCTAAATTCATAAACAGTATTTTCTGGTATTGTACCGTTAAGCACATAAGGTTCATCTAAAAATTGCCCAGCTAGTATGGTTTCTACTGTAGGATCATCAGGACGTTCTGTTAAAAAATAGGCATTATCTAGGAATCCATCATTTAAAAGATCATTAGAAGAAGCAACAGCTACAGATGTTCCACTTAAGAAATCATAAACTTCATCAGCATTACTGATTTGAACAGAACCATAATGATATTCAATTTTATTCAAATTTTCATATAGCCACATTTGGACATTCATAAAATCCTCTCTTGCTTCGTCATTAAAAAATCCAACATTTTTCCACTGAATTTTTAAAATTTTACCTTCATCTCCTTCTACCAACTTATATGAGATATCAGATTCCGACACATTTGATTCTAAACCTCGATCGATATAATCTAAGGTGGTTGGTGCAAAAATAGGTGAGTTATTAAAATCGCTTGGGCTTAAAGTTACTTCTGCACCTAATGAAAATTCTTCATTTATATACAAAGTATTAAAAATATTTGAGCTCAGTTCAAAATCAAACCCAAGTGGAATAACTAAATCCGGATCATCCCATACTAGACCGTTTGTAAGTGAAATAGGATTATCCAAATCCTCGTAAACTTCTGAGCGTGTAATAACTTCAAACTCAGTTTGAGCAAAAAGGTTGACGGAGAAAAAGAAAACACAGATGTAAATTTTTTTCATAATTTTTATTGCAAAAATATGACAAAAACTTATTTAAAATCTTTTTCTTTTGTGAACTTATCATTCCAGTTTTTCACTTTTGGATCGCCTAATTTGTTTTGTGATTTTGCCACTAACATAGCTACAGCGGCGTCACCGGTCACATTTACAGAAGTTCTTAACATGTCTAAGGGTCTGTCTACAGCAAAAATAAGAGCAAGACCAGCTTCAGGTATTCCAGCCTGACCAAGAACTATAACAAGCATAACCATTCCTGCTCCTGGTACTGCTGCGGAACCTATTGAGGCTAAAGTTGCAGTAGCAATAATCCCAAGCTGAGCAACAAAACTCAGCTCCATACCAAAAGCTTGAGCGATGAACACGGCAGCTACTGCCTGATATAAACTAGTTCCATCCATGTTAATAGTTGCACCTATGGGTAATACGAAACTGGAAACTTGAGGATGTACCCCGAGATGCTCCTCTACTCTTTCCATTGTTACGGGTAAAGTTGCAGCACTAGAACTTGTAGAAAAGGCCAAGAGTTGAGCTGGTGAGATACCATTGAGAAAGAAACGCGGTGATTTTTTGGTGAAGATGCCTACAATTAACGCATAAACTCCAATCATAATAATTAGCCCACACACGACACACAAGCCGTAAAATGCCAAAGCAATAAAGAGATCTGCGCTTGGTGCTTCAACGACCAAGGCTGCTAATAATGCAAAAACACCATAAGGTGCTGCTAACATAATAAGATCTATCATTTTCAATATAACCTCATTTAAGGAATCAAAAAATTCTTTGATGGGCCTAGATTTTTTTTCTGGTATTAAAATCATGCCAATACCAAAAAAGATAGCAAAGAAAATAACTTGTAGCATATTAGAATTGCTAGATGCTGCTCCAAATATATTATCTGGCACCAAGTCTTCTAAGGCTTGCAGAGGTCCAGAATCCTTTTGCCTTTGGGCATTTTGCCTGGTTAATTCTGCATCACCCCCATAACTTTGTACGAGTTCTTCTCGGGTTTCACTTTCTATGCTCTTACCAGGCTCGAATATATTAACAATAGCAAGACCGATGCTCACCGCAATAACTGTAGTCGCTAAATAGGTAAGAATAGTTCTTAGGCCCATTTGTGAAAGGCTTGAAATATCCTTTAAATCAGATACTCCTTTGATAAGAGACGCTAAAATCAAGGGAACTGCAATAAGTTTAAGGGCATTGATGAACATACTACCAAATGGCTTAATCCAATCGGTGATAAAATCGCTTCCCCAGCTAAAAAAAGATAAAATGTATGCGAAAGCAATTCCCAATCCCATACCAATAAGGATTTGCCAGTGTAATTCTAATTTTTTCATTAAATTTAATTAAGAGATTTATTTTGTAAAAAGGCGTCTGCCAAAACTAAAGCCGACATAGCCTCAACAACAGGAATAGCTCTAGGAACTACGCATGGATCGTGACGACCTTTGCCTTGCATTTCTACTTCTTGAGCGTTTTTGTTTATCGTTTTTTGCTTTTGCATAAGGGTAGCCACAGGTTTAAAAGCTACTCTAAAATTGATATTCATCCCGTTGGAAATACCACCTTGTATACCACCACTATGATTGGTTTTAGTGGTTCCATCTACATTGAACAAATCATTATGTTCACTCCCTTTCATCGAAACACCTTCAAAACCAGAACCATAATCAAATCCTTTTACAGCATTAATAGTCATCATAGCTTTACCTAAATTAGCATGAAGTTTTTCAAAAATAGGATCACCTAGGTTTTTAGGAACATTGGAGATTATACATTTAACAACACCACCAATAGTATCTCCCTCTTTTCTTATTTTTTTAATATAATCTTCCATTTCAACAGCCCTCATTACATTAGGACATCTAACAGGATTCTTTTCGATAACATCAAAGTCAACACTATCTTCACTCTGTAATTCTAAACCTCCTACAGCGTGAGTATAAGCCGTGAAATGGACATCATTCAGAATTTGTTTAGCTATAGCACCAGCAACAACCCAAGAAGCAGTTTCCCTCGCGCTAGATCTTCCTCCGCCTCTATAATCTCTTTGGCCGTATTTTTGATCATACGTGTAATCGGAGTGATTTGGTCTATACACATCTTTTATATGACCGTAATCTTTTGATTTATTATCTGTATTGTGAATTTCGAATCCAATTGGTAACCCTGTGGTTAACCCTTCAAAAATTCCTGACTTAAAGTGAACGATATCAGACTCTTTACGTTGAGTGACTATTGCAGATTGACCAGGTTTTCTTCTATCCAAATCTTTCTGGATTTTCTCTAAATCCAATTGGATTCCTGGAGGAACTCCATCTAGAATTCCACCAATGGAGACTCCGTGAGACTCACCAAAGGTTGTAAGTTTAAGAAAATTTCCGAAGCTATTTGATGCCATATGTGGTTTTAAACAAATGTAATCGTTTTCATCAATAATCAAAAAACAATCTAAGTAGATTACAGTAAAAATCGATATTCTGTCTTGAAGGAGGTAAATTTTATGTTAACCGTTTATATCAGTTAATAATCTTTATATCAACCTTTCATAATGTACAATTTACCTATTGGTAATATGTTCTCGCTTACTTTGAATAAAACTTCTCATTTTGAAAAGAAAAGTCAACTTAGTGGTTTTGTCCGATATTCATTTAGGCACCTTTGGATGCCGTGCTGATGAATTATTAATCTATCTGAATTCAATCCAACCCAAAAAAATAATTCTAAACGGTGATATCATTGATATTTGGCAATTCAAAAAAAATTGCTTTCCAAAAACTCATTTAGAAATCATCAAAACTTTAATTGAATTCTCAATGACAGGAACAGAGATTACATATATTACAGGTAATCATGATGAAATGCTGAGAAAACTAAGCACTCTTGAAATCGGAAATATTAAACTTGTCGACAAACTGACCTTGACTCTTAACGGTAAAAAGGCTTGGTTTTTTCATGGCGATGTGTTCGATATTTTTATCCAAAATGCAAAGTGGGTTGCAAAGCTTGGTAGCTGGGGGTACGACTTACTTATATTAGGCAATAGATTTTTAAACTTTTGGCTTTTAAAGTTTGGTAAAGAAAAATATTCATTGTCCAAAAAAATTAAAAACTCCGTCAAAAAAGCAGTGAAATGTATTGATGATTTTGAAAAAACTGCAACAGATTTGGCTATAGAAAAGGGTTACCACTATGTGATTTGCGGACACATACATCAGCCACAAATATCCAGAAAAGTTAACAAAAAAGGAACTTGCCTATATTTAAATTCTGGCGATTGGGTTGAAAACTTAACTGCCCTAGAATTTCATAATAACCGTTGGAAACTCTTCCGCTATTCTGATTTAGGAAAAAAAGAAATAAAAACTAGTGATGAAAATTGCACAAGTGCCTCTATTGTTATCAATGACAAAGAAGCTTAGTCGTGAAAAATACCTAAATTGCATAAAATGTCCATTTTATGAAAAAAGTAAGTGTTTATCTAGGTATTATTTTACTTTTGATTTGTTACTCTTGTGCAAGCGAGGATGAAAATATCCTCTTATCAGACTCAAATTATTTCCCTCTAGCTTTAGATAATTCTTGGATTTATGAGAACACCGCTATAGAAAATTCGAACACCATAACAGGTCGTGAAAACTTAAGTGTTTCTAGGGTCAATGCTGAAAACCCACAACGCTTTAGTTTTACCAAAACGGTTACTAATTTTTCTGGGGTTTTTACCACTATTCTTAGTTCAGGAGAAGTCTTTAAACAGAATGGTGAGCAAACCGTCATTTTTGATGGAGAATATTCAGTTTTTCTCAATGATGAACTTCCAAACTTTACGATACCTTTATCAGAGGTTACTCTTTACGATGCAGCCTTAATTCAAGGAGACGTTCTTTATTCTTCTTTAGGCGGAATTGAAAGAAACATAAATGGTTTTCCAGTAAGCCTTGAGTATGAAATCAATTTTGCTCATGCTGGTTTTATGGATAATATGACTGTAAACGGTCAGACCTATTCAGACGTATACAGCTCAAAAATCAACCTTAGTTTATCGGCAAGTGTTTTTATTGTCTTTTCTGATTTTACGATTCTTCAAGAGCAGAACGCCTCCACGATAATTAATTACTACGCAAAAGATATCGGTTTAATTAAAAGTGATGTCAGCACAGACCTTACTTTTGAAGATATCCCAGAACAGTTGAATTTTGAAATTCCAGATGTCTCTATTCGGTCCAATCAAAAACTGATAGACTCTTCGATAGATTTAAACTTCTAAGACAAATTTATTTAAAATAGTCACTGGATGTAAAGCCTCTTTTTGAGTGCCATCTTTTATTTGATGTCTACAACTGGTTCCATTTGCACAAATGATAGCCTCTTTTGATTTTCTAACTGCTGGAAACAAAACAAGTTCTCCTATAGATTGGCTCACTTGATAATGCTCTTTTTCGTAACCAAAACTTCCTGCCATTCCACAACATCCTGAAGGTATTAAAGTAACTTTAAAATTTTCAGGTAGATTTAGAAGATTGAACGTATGAATTTGGCTGGATAACGCTTTTTGATAACAATGGCTATGAATTTTTATATCTTGTTTTTCACTAGAAAACTGCTTAGAAGTCAAGTTCCCTTTTTGAATTTCAGCATTTAAAAATTCTTCAATAAGAAAAACATTCTTGGACAGCTCATTTGCTGAAGATTGATCTGAAGCCAACTTCAAATACTCGTCTCTAAAACTTAAGATTGTTGAAGGTTCAATACCTAACAACGGAAGGTCTTCAGAAATTATATCTTTAAAAATTTCAACATTAGCATCCACAAACTTTTGAGCTTCATCCAATAAGCCTTTTGAAAAATAACTCCTTCCACTTTCAGGGTGATCTATAATTTTGACTTCATAGCCCAGTTTCACTAAAAGCTGAACAGCATCTACACCAATAGTGACATCTAGATAGTTTGTAAATTCATCGATAAATAGATAAATGGATTGTTTTGGTTTTCCTTTAGGATAAAGTGAGATTTTTCCATTTTTTATTTTTCGCTTTAATGATGTAGAATATAAAGTAGGTAGACTTCTTTCTCTTGCAACTCCAGCAATTTCTTTAATGACAGGGGCTATCAACTTATTAGTGTTTAACCAATTATAAAGTGGGGCTATTTTAGAGGCTAAAGTATTGATGGTATTATTTTTAGCAAAGACCATGGTACGAAGTTTTACACCATTAGCCTTTTGATATTGATACTGAAATTCAGTTTTGAAAGCACCGACATCTACATTACTCGGACATTCGTTTTTACAAGCTTTGCAACTAATACACAAATCAAAAATTTCTTTAAGATTTTCATTGTCAAACGGATTTTTACTTTCGTGACCATTTGTCAAAACCTCACGGAGCATATTGGCTCTTGCTCTAGTCGTATCTTTCTCATTACGAGTAGCTTGGTAACTTGGGCACATTCCTCCTTCAAACTCATGAGATTTTCTACAATCTCCACTCCCATTGCACTGTTCTGCTGCTCGAAGGATTCCCATACTTTTAGAAAAATCCATTTTTGTAGAAATCTCAGGCTCTACTCTATCCACCTCATACCGTAAATCTGAATCAATAGGTTTTGGGTTGACTATTTTTCCTGGATTAAACAGATTTTGAGGATCAAATAGATGTTTAATTTCATTGAAAACTGCATAACATTCCTCTCCAACAACTAGCCTTGTAAAAGGCGCCCTAACTCTTCCATCTCCATGCTCACCACTTAAGGCGCCTTTATAAGACTTTACAAGATTGGCGACATCCTCAGAAATATTTTTAAACTCTTCAACTCCTTGGGATGTTTTTAGATTTAGGATAGGTCGTAAGTGAAGCTCACCAGCACCAGCATGGGCATAATACACAGCTTTCTGATTGTATGATTTCATTATTTTTGTAAAATCTGCTATGTAATGCGGTAAGTCTGGAATAGCCACTGACGTGTCTTCAATACAAGCTATTGCTTTCCCATCTCCTATAAGATTACCTAGAAGACCAAGACCCGCCTTTCTCAACTCTGTAGCCAACTCTATTCCGCCATTTTTTAAGACTGGTGAAGCATAAGCTTTAGTTTTCAGTTTTATATCATCGAGTAAATTTTGAACTTGAAGTTCCAGGTCACTAAGAGAATTCGATTTTAACTCTAACATTAAAATCGCCTCAGGATCTTGTTCAATAAAAAAACGATGATCCTTGTATTTCATACTTTCTTTAGTACAGTCTAAGATGGTTTTGTCCATCATCTCACAAGTAAATAAATGATGACATAGTGTAAGCTCTACGGACTCCAAGCACTCTGAAATACTACTAAAATGTGCGGCAATCATCGCTGAATGTCTAGGAGCAACATGGTCTAATTGAAGCTCCATTTCTGTAGCTATAAACAAAGTACCCTCACTTCCACATAAAAGTTTATTAAGGTTGAATTCATCAATAGACTCTTTGTTAAAAAAGGATGAATTGTATAACTCGTCTATGGCGTAACCTGTATTTCTTCTATGTATGGAAGATTTAGGAAATCCATTTTCAATAATATCTTCAATATCTAGCCTTTGAAACAACTCATTGAAATACCTGTAAATTGAGCCCTCTAAAGATTCTAATTTTAACTTGTTTTGGAATTCATTTTTATTAAGAGTTTTAACTTCGATATAACTACCATCGGATAAAAACCCCTTAGAAGTTATAATTTTATCCCTGGTCACGCCGTATCTTATTGAGGTCGTCCCGGAGGAGTTATTACCAAACATACCACCAACATTGCAACGGTTACTAGTTGACGTATTTGGACCGAAGAATAAGTCATGACTAGATAGAAATTTATTCAAACTATCTCTTACAATCCCTGGTTGTAGTCTTATACTATTAGTGATCTTATCAAAATTAAGTTGAGACGTAAAATACTTACTTAAATCCACCACCATTCCATCTGTGACGCATTGACCCGCTAGAGAAGTTCCTGCGGCTCTTGGAGTTATTGATATATTATATAGGGCGGAAAATTTTATAATTTTTTTTAAATCATTTTCGTTTTTAGGATAGCAGACAGCAAGTGGAAGTTCCCTATACACAGATGCATCAGTTGCATAAATAATTTGATGAAGGTCATCTTGATAAAGTTCTCCTTCAATTGATTTTGATAAGTCTTGTAAGTAGGAGGCTTGCATTGTGAATTGAGAATTTTAGATATTTAATTATGCTAAAATACCATGAATACTATAAAGTTTTACAGAAACGAAAGATAAGATTTGGATGCTCAAGATTATTTATTAAATCCAAACTTTTAAATAAATAATAACACATGCACAGTACTTAAAGTTAAATATTAAATATTTTAATTAAAATTTTGAAAAAAATAAGTATTGCATATTTTATTTATTAAAGTTATATAAGGAAATTATTTAAATGAATAATTTCACTTGCAAAGCTTACACTCTTTGTAATATAACTGAATAATAGATTATTAAAATTAAAAATTATGGACATCAATTTTAATTACGTACACGTTACGGCAAGTGAAAGGCTTGAAGAGTTAGTGACTAAAAAACTCGAAAAGCTTCAGGATAGATATGATTGGATTGTGAGATCTGAAGTCTTTTTCAAAACAGAAAACACATCTAGTCCTAAAACAGGTATGATTTGCGAAATCAAATTAAGTGCTCCTGGTCAAAATTTATTTGCATCCTCTAATGAAAAAGGATTTGAAGTTGCCATTACCAACACAATTGATGATGTTAAAAGGCAGCTCCAAAAAAAGAAGGAAAAGATGTCTTCACATTAATTCTATTTGATAAATTGTTAAACAAATAAGCTGAGCGTTTGTAAACGCTCAGCTTATTATTTGAAAAAAAATATGTAACCTATTATTCTTGTAA